>JANNFQ010000635.1:0-10937 GCA_031380045.1 Acidimicrobiaceae bacterium | reverse complement strand
TCACCGATCTTGTAGCTCTTGCCGGTGTAGTAGAGGATGCGCTCGGTGGTGGTGGTCTTGCCAGCATCGATGTGGGCCATGATGCCGATGTTGCGAGTGCGCTCGAGGGGGAATTCGTGCTTGGCCATCTTCTCGTCTCTTTCCTCTACGTCTGCGTCGGTGCCTCCGCTGGAGCGGAGGCGCGCCAGGCCGAAACCGGCCACAGGCACAAGAGCCAATGCTACCTGCTCAGCCCCGTTTGACCACGGCCTGGCCCGTGCCGCGACCGGGGTGCGGGCGTCGCATGGCGATACCGTCGAGGCCATCGTGTCTGATCATCCACCGCTGCCGATGCCTGTTCGCCTGGTCCGCCTGCCTGCTCGCCTGATGCGTCTGGTGGTGTCGTGGGCCTTGGTCGGCGTCGGCGTTCCGCTGCTGATCCGCGCCGAACTGGGGGTGGCACCGTTCGATGTGCTGAACACCGGCGTTCGCGAGGCCACGGGATGGTCGCTGGGCGTGGCCTTCATGGTGGACAGCGTCATCTTCTTCGCTACCGGGGCACTCCTCGGTGCCCGACTGGGCTGGGCGTGTGTCGGTGGCACGCTGTTGATCGGCCTGATGGTCAACCTGTCGTTGTCGGTGCTGCCCGAAGTTGACGCGCTGGCTCTACGGATCGGCCTGATGATGGGCGGCATCGTTCTCATCGCCGTTGCAATCTGCCTGGTGGTCACCACCGAGTTCGGTCCGGGCCCCACCGAGACGGTCATGCTGGGATTCGTGCATCGCGGTCTGGGCATCGTGCCGGCCCGATGGATCGCCGACGGCGTGCCGTTGGTCGTCGGGGCGGCACTGGGCGGTCAGCTGGGTGTCGGCACTGTGGTGTTCCTGGTGGCGATGGGTCCGCTGGTCAAGTTCGGCCTACGCCGCCTTGGATATCAGCCGACACGTCGCCAGATCAGCGCAGCGGTGGCCTGACCGCCGGATACCGGCTTTGGCTCAGGCCGAAGCCGAAACGGTGCCGGCCTTGCGGGCCGCGATGCGGCGGAGCGGTGGCAACGTGGGCGGTGGCTGCTTGCGGGGTGGCAGCTCGGCCAACAGTTGTGCGGTGGCCGCGGTCACCGCCACCACAGCGTGCTCGAACGCATCGACCGTGGCCGCCGACGTGCTCTGCACACCGCTGATCTTGCGCACGTACTGGCGGGCGGCGGCTTCGATCTCGTCGGCCGTGGCGCCGGGGTCGAGGCCACGAAGGGTGGTGATGTTTCGGCACATGCGCCGAGCGTATGCCGATCAGGGCGTCACGATCACTGCGGCGGCCGTTGGGTTGGCGGTGGTGGTGACGCCGAAGAAGGCGTCGAGCTCGTCTCGTCGCTGCGAGATGTCGCGCAAGGCCTCGGGGGCGCCGCGACCCAGCGAGATGCAGTTCTCGCGCAAGCGCACCACGTCGTAGCCCGCCGCTTCCCACACGATGGCCATGTCGGCCACGCCGATGTACGCGGCGAACTGCACGAACTCGACGCAGTCATCGACATACTCGACGGGAATCGTGGTCGGCGTGGTGGTGACGGTGACGTAGCTGGTCGGAGGCACAGTCGCCAATTGCTGCGCCGGCTGGCCGATGATGGCCGGCGGCGACTCGTTGCGCTCGCACGCGGCAGTCGAGGCGAGCAGGCCCAAGCCGATCGCCACACCCAACTGCAACCGCCAACTGTTCGCCATCGATCTCCTCGCGAATGCGCGTCAATGAAGAGATCGTCAAGAAACAGGTCGAGCTTGAGCCTGCCGGACCCACGCCGGTGCAGGGCGAGTCTCGAGGGCTGATCAGTGGGCCGCGACCTCGACCCGCGTGTCGTTGAAACACGCGCCGTTGACCAGCGCATCGGCTGTGGCGGGTGTCAGCACATTGACCCCCCAACCGTCGGCGTGATGCCTCAGCCACACGCCCTTGCTCATGACCACGACACCCGGACGAGTCGCGTCGTGCACGTCGAGGGGGGCCTGGATCGAACCGCGATCGTTGAACACCCGCACCGTCTGCCCGGCGACCAAGCCCCGATCCGCTGCGTCGGCGGGGTGCATGAGAACCGTCGGCGCAGGGCTCTGGAACTCGCCGAACATCGAGTTGATCAGTTTCGAGGAGGCCGGCGAGATGAGCGTCAGTGGATGCGCTGCCTCGAGAGGTCGGTACACGGGAACGCCGTGCATCGGATCGATCAGCTGCGCTTTCCCACCCGCAGGTTCGGTGTCGACGAACTGCAGGGTGCCGACCTGCAGGACGCGCGGCCCGGCATCGTCGACCACAGTTGCTGCCGGCGCCGTCCAGTTCAGGCCCATCCGTTGCGCCAGCGCCAGGCCCACCTCGTCGTTCGAACGACTCTGCCCCACTCGTTCGATGACTGCGCGCACGGGCTGCACTGTGTACGAGCCGTAGCTGACCGCGACGTCGTCGATCTCGAACGCCGTGGTTGCCGGCAGGACGACGTCGGCGTACCGGGCCGTATCGGTCATGACCTGTTCGTGCACCACCGTGAACACGTCGTCACGTTGGAACGCAGCGGCGACTGCGTGCTGATCGGGGCACATCACCAACGGGTTGGCACCTTGGACGAACAGCACCTTGCAGGGATCGCCGGCAGCGGGGGCCAACCACTCGCCCACCTGATGCAGGTTGACCACGCGCCGGGTCGGCCGGTCGAACGCCGGCCAACGTCGCCTGGTACGCACGGGTGTTCCATCGGAGGTGGATCCGATCGCACCGCCGCCCCGAGTGCCGAAGTGGCCGGCGAGCACGGGCAGGGCCAGGATCGCCCGACACGCGGCACCTCCGTTGGCGTTGCGCTCTTGCCCCCATCCGATGCGCAACATGGCCGGACGGGTAGTTCCGTACCACTGCGCGAACGTGACGATGTCGTCGGGCTGCAGCCCGCAGATCTGGGCGGCCTCGGCGACGGACCAGCGTTCTGCTTCGGCAGTGAACTCGGCCGCGCCGTGGGCGTGTTGGGCCACGAAGCTCTGGTCGATCATGTCGTGTGTTCGCCACCAGTTGGCGACCGCCATCGCCAGCACGACATCGGTTCCCGGACGGATGGGCAGATGCAGATCGGCGCGCGAGGCCATCGCCGTTCGGCGCGGATCGATCACGACCACCTTGGCCCCGCGATCGACTGCCTGTTGGACGAGCGGAGGAAAGTGCGTGTTCGACACCGTGGGGTTGGCGCCCCAGATGACCACCAGTTGTGCGTGCACCACATCGAAGGGATCGGCCGACAACATGGCGCCGTACACGCTGTCCCACGCCGCACTGACCGTGGCTGCGCAGATGGTGTGCTCGACCTGGGTCGAGCCCAGCGCGGCGAAGAACGCCTCGGTCAGACCGTTGCTCTCGCTGGCTGGCGCTGACGAGTTGTACGTGAATGCCACCACGGCCTGGCTGCCGACGGTGTCGATGGCCGTGCGCATGTTGTCGGCGATCAGATCCAACGTGTCGTCCCATGTGCCTTCGCGGAACTCGCCCGAACCTTTCGGACCGGTGCGGATCAGGGGCGTCATGATTCGTTCGGGGGCGTACACCCGACGTGCATGGCGCTTCACCTTGGCGCAAATCCAGTTGTCGGTCAGTGGGTTGCCTGGCGCCGCATCGACGCCGGTGATGCGACCGTCGGTCACGGTCACCGCCAGCGAACAGGTGTCGGGGCAATCCAACGTGCACGTGGTGTGGCGCACCTCGATGTGCGGGATCAGTGCGGTCATGTGTCGAGTCTCATCGACACAGGCCGCGCCGACAAGGGACTTCGCCGCGACCACCTGGCCGGACGCAACATTTGACGGACGATGATCCCCGCGCGCGATGTGCCACTCGTAAGGTGCGTTGCGATCCGCGCTCGCCGCGGCGGGTCCAGACGTGGCCTAGACGTGGGAGGGAAGAACATCCAATCGGCACGCCCTTCCTCCTTGACCGCGGCATTCGTATCGCTCGCATCGATCATGCCGTTCTGGGTACCGACCGGAAGGGTCGACGCGGTTGGTCCGACGGCGCGTGTCGAAACGACCAAGTCGATCAGTGATGCGCTGGGCGACAGCGAATGGCCGCAGGGCGACCTCGCAGCTGCGTCCGCGTCGGCCGATGCCGACGGCGTCACCACCATGTCAGTCAGCGTGAAAAGCTTCGATTCGCCGTTCAGCGACAACTGGCAGTTCGGGATCACCGGCATCATCTGGGAGTTCGACGTGGACCACGACGCTGCCCCCGACTATGGCGCCACGCTGTACGGCATCGACAACACCGTGGTCGCCGACGTGTCGAAGGTGGTCGGCGACGGCGACGTCCTGGTCTGTCACGCGACGCCGTCGTGGAACGCTTCGCTCAGGTCGTACTCGGCCGCCATCGACACTGCGTGCCTGGGCAACCCGGTCGATTTCAGTTGGCGCGCCACCATGGCGTACGAACACGTCGACACCGAGGTGCTGTTGCGCGACATGGCCCCTGACACCGGCTGGAGCGGCCCTGTGGCGAACGATGCGCACCCCGACAACCACCCATGCACGCCCGCTGTCGTCAGCCCGGCGGGGCCGCCCGCCGATGGCTTCGTCTCGCTGGTGCCCACCCGCATCTTGGATACACGGGTGGGCATGCCCACGATCGATTGCCTGTTCGAGGGCGGCGGGCGCATGGGCGGAACCACCGAGGTGCAGTTGACCGTCGCCGGTCGTGGCGGTGTGCCGCCGGACGCAACTGCGGTCGTGCTGAATCTCACCGCCACCGAGGCCAGCCAGCCAGGCTTCGTGACCGTCTACCCATGCGGCGCGGGCAAGCCGAATGCCTCGAACCTGAACTACCTGCCGAACCAAACGGTGGCGAATGCGGTCATCGCCGACATCGGCGCCGACGGAACGGTCTGCTTCTTCAGCAACGCGAGAACGCACCTGATCGCCGATGTGAACGGCTACTTCACCGCGGCATCGTCGTTCGTGCCCAGCGAGCCTCCTCGACGCTACGATTCGCGCGGCGCTGGGTCTCTGCCGCTGCTGCCCGCAGGCTCGGTGGTGCCGATCAGCCCGCCCGCCGCCAGCTCGTCACTGGTCATGAACGTGACGATCGTGGCAGGCGGCAGCAGCGGCTACGCGACGGCATACCCATGCGGCAGCCAACGTCCGCTGGCCTCCAACCTCAACTTCCGAGCCGGCGACGTCGTGGCCAACACCGTGATCGCCAAGACCGGCGAGCAGGGCGCAGTCTGCGTGTACCTCAGCGCCGATGCGCACCTCATCGTCGACACCTTCGGTTCGTTCCCACCGCTGTCGGGCTTCACCACCGTGCTGCCGGCGCGCGTGCTGGAAACGCGAAGCGGTTTGTCCACTGTTGACGCAGCAGCGAACGGGGTCGGGCTGCTGCCGGGGCAGAGCTTCGTCGATGTGCAGATCGCCGGTCGCGGGGGCGTGCCGACAGATGCGTCGGCCGTGGTTCTCAACGTGACTGTCGACGATGCACGGGCCGACGGTTTCATCACGGTCTTCCCGTGTGGCAGCACGCGACCGTTGGCGTCGAACCTCAACTACCCGGCAGGCGGAACCGTGCCCAACGCTGTCATCGCCAAGATCGGCGCCGGGGGCAAGGTGTGCTTCTTCTCGAATGCACCGACACATCTGGTCGTCGATGTGAACGGCTACTTCCCAGCCCCCTGAAAATCGGCCGCTGGCACTGGCACAGTGTCGCCTCATCGGGACTCATGCCATGCGCCCACCACGAATCTCCGGCCGTCGCACGCGCGTGACACCCCCGCCGTAGGGTCGACCGCATGGAACCCGTTGCGGCAACCGCCGCTCCACCGGCCGCCTGTTCGCCCGAGCAGGCCGACCAGCATCTTGCTGCGGTGTTGCACGCGCTCGCCGGGCCACAGGCCCAGGCACGCGACGACCAGCGCCAGGCCGTGCGGGCGCTGGTGGCCGATCGGCGGCGCGTCCTGGTCGTGCAGGCCACCGGGTGGGGCAAGTCGGCCGTCTACTGGGCGGCCACCGCCGCACTGCGGGCATGTGGCGCGGGGCTCACGTTGGTCGTGTCGCCGTTGCTGGCGCTGATGCGCGACCAGGTGGCCGCCGCCTCGCGCGCCGGCCTGGTTGCCGCCACCATCAACTCCACCAACATCGATGAATGGGACGAGGTTCTCGCCCAGGTCGACGCCGGAACGTTGGACGTCCTGCTGGTCTCTCCAGAACGTCTGGGCAATCCGCGCTTCGCCGCCCGTCTGCCACAGCTGTTGGCGGCCACCGGCATGGTCGTCATCGACGAAGCGCACTGCATCAGCGACTGGGGCTTCGACTTCCGACCCGACTACCAGCGCCTCGCGCGCCACCTGCTGACGTTGGCACCGGGCACACCGGTGCTGGCCACCACCGCCACCGCCAACCAACGGGTCACCGCCGACGTCGCCCATCAGCTCGGTGAAGGCACGATCACGTTCCGCGGCAGCCTGGCGCGCACGTCCTTGCAGTTGGCTGTGGTCGGCAGCCTCGGTTCGCTCGATCGGTGGGCGTGGGTGTCCGACGCACTCCGGCAGATCGCGGGGTCGGGCATCGTCTACGTGCTCACCGTTGCCGAGGCAGACCGCCTGGCAGCGTTCCTCCTTTCGGCCGGCCACTCGGTCGCGGCCTATTCGGGACGACTCGAATCGGCCGATCGAGTCGTCATCGAGGACCAGTTGCGCGACAACCAGCTCAAGGCCGTCGTCGCCACATCGGCGTTGGGCATGGGCTACGACAAGCCCGACCTTGCGTTCTGCATTCATGTCGGGTCGCCGGCATCGCCGGTCGCGTACTACCAACAGGTCGGTCGCGCCGGGCGCGCTCTGGACCATGCCGTGGCCGTGCTACTGCCCAGCGATGCCGACCAGGCAATCTGGCACTACTTCGCCACGGCCACCATTCCCGATCCCGAGCAGGTCGAGCGCGTGTTGGCGGTGTTGCGGGCAGGCAGCGCATCGCTGCCGTCGCTCGAGAACGTGACAGGTATCCGTCGCGGACGTCTGGAAGGAATGCTGAAGCTGCTGGCCGCTGTCGACGTGGTCACCAAGTCGGGCGACGGTTGGCAGGCAACACAGGTCCAGTACGTCCACGATGACGAGAAGTGGCGTGCGCTTCGGGCGATGCGGGCCGGCGAGGCCGATGTCATGCGGCGCTACGCCGCCGGTGACGGATGCCTCATGGCGTTTCTGCAGATGGCGCTGGACGATCCCGATCCGCGCCCGTGCGGAAAGTGCTCGGTGTGCACGGGCCAACTGCCTCCCCCGGGTCACCGTCCCTCCGACCAATCGCTGCAGGCGGCGCGTGTGTTCGCCCGCGGGGTCGATGTACTGATCGAGCCGCGCAAGATGTGGCCATCCGGTCTCGAGGGTCGCAAGGGCCGCATCGCCGGCTGCGAGATCGGCCGTGCGTTGGCCTTCGCCGACGACCCGGGATGGGGTGACGAGGTTGGACAGTTGCAGCACGGCGACGGCCCCATCCAGCCGGAGGTGGCCGACGGCTTGGTCCAGGTGCTCAGCCGTTGGAAAGCCCACTGGTCACAGCGGCCGGTGGCCGTGGTGCCCATGCCCTCTCGGTCGCATCCCCAACGAGTGGCATCCATCGCCGAACACATCGGCCAGGTGGGCCGGCTGCCCGTCATCGACGTGTTCACCGTGTCGGGTGGCGCACCCCCCGACGACACCGCCTCGGGCGCGCGTGTTCGTGCGCTGCTGGCCGGCCTGCGACTGGACGATGCCGTCCACGTTCCGCAGGGCCCGGTGTTGCTGGTGGACGACACCTATCGCACGGGCTGGACCGCCACAGTGGCTGGCGCGCTGCTGCGCCAGGCCGGCGCGACAGCCGTGCTGCCGTTGGTCATCCACCAACTGCCCTGACCGGCATCCAGCGCCAGCACCAGCACCGACCGATCAGCAACCGACTGAAACCGGTGCCCAGCCGCCACCCGGGAAGGTCAGACCAGGGCTCGATCGTCCAGCGATGCCACCCGTGCGGCAACCGTCGCTGGGCATCGGGCCTTCATCGCGTGGCCGATGGCGGCGCCCACGATGGCGCCCACAGCCAGCAGCAGACCACTGGTGAACACGAAACCGGCCGCATACGCCACCGGGCGGGCGGCGTGGTTGGCATCGGTGCTGTGGCTCAAGCCGTGCAATGCGCCCGAGGCCAGCACCACAACGGGGGCGACGATGCCGGTGAAGCGTGGATTGACGAACAACAGCACCGTCAGCACGGCCACCAGCGCATACAGCACTGGCTGACTGTCGAATCTGCGGTCGATGCCCACACCGATCAGACCCCACCCCAGCAGGCCGATCACGAACACTGCCGGCAAGGTGAACGACGACCGACCGGCGCGCACTGCCAAACCACCCAGCAAACCCACCAGCAACATGGTCAGCAGGTGATCGGGGGACTCCATTGGGTGCAGCACGCCCGACCACCAGCCGCTGACCTGTGGTTCGAGGTGTGCATACATGGCGACGGTCCCGGATCTGGATGACAAGAGCTGTCATATTCTGTCACCACATTGCGTGACGATGCCAGCAACGTAACGCACGTCACACCACCCACAGCGGTTCATTTACAGTTCGGTGACAGTTCACCCATCGGATGCACGCGATGGTTCGTCGCCGACCGTTCACGCCGTAGGCGGGTCCAGCAGCACCAGGGGGATCTCGCGAACCGTCTTGGTCTGGTAACCCGCGTATCCCTTGTACGCGGCAGTGACCTGGGGCCACAGTCGTGCCCGCTCGTCCGCCGACGCCACTCGCGCAACCATCGCACGCTTGACCCCATCCTTGGTGGCAACGTGCACGTTCTGGTCGGCCTGCAGGTTCAGGAACCAGGCCGGGTGTTGGTCGTCGCCGCCTTTCGACGCGACCACCACCATGGTGTCACCCTCTTGCAGCGGCGACGTCAACATCACCGAGCGCTGCTGACCGCTCTTTCGACCTGTGGTGGTCAGTTCCACCACAGGCATGTTGCCGAACGACCAACCGGCCCGGCCGAAGGTCAACTTGGTGACCCCGCGGTGGATCGTGTTCATGGTCTTGAGGACGAGATCACTGGGCATCCGCGCACCCTATGCCCGGCCGCACGTGCCGTCGAGAGGTCGCGGCCGTGACTCGCGCCTCAACGGCGGTGCCGTCACAGGTCGGCGACGAACCGGCTGACACGACCTGGTGACAGACCGGCGGGCGAGAACGTCAGCCCGGGCGGCTCGGAGACCGACAGCGAATCCAGCAGTTCGCGTGACTGCTGTGTGGCCGAGTCGAGGGCCTTGTCCAGCACCACCGACGACACATCGAGCGCCAACCGCGCCGACGAGACATTGGTGAGAGCGGTGCTGAGACCCGACACGTCCACGGGGCTGACCGTTCGTGACGCCGCCCGCGACGCACGGATGCGCCGGTGATCTTGACGCGATCATGAACCAAGCCACACAAGTCACTCATGCCCGCGCGCTGGGCTGCCGATAGTTCCGCCATGCGCAGCGGAAGGGCACGTCCATGACTCGACTCATCGTCACCGAGACAACCCGCTATCGCCGGACGCGCCTGCATGTCGACGACCCCTACGGCGCTCGAATCGGGTGGGTAGATCTGAGTACCGGGGTGGTGGTGTTAGAGCGACGCGACCTGGAATCGGCGTTTCACGCCGCCGTCGCCGAGTGGAGGGTCGCAAACGATCGGGTCGAACGTCGAGCCGTTGCCCGCGACCTGGTGGGTGCCACGGCCTGAGCCCCATCCCTTGCTGCGACATTCGGGGCTGCTGGGACATTCGGGGCTGCTGGCACAATCGGGGCTGCTGAGACATTCGGGGTTCTGAGACACTGGATCGATGGCCCGATTGTTCGATCGTTACGTGGTGGTCGACTGGAGTGCGAACTCAACCCCGAAGACCGGCAAGGACTCGATCTGGAGCTGCATCTTCGATCCGAAGCTGGGTCGGCAGGACGTCGTCAACCACCGCACTCGACACGCGGCACGGACCTACGTGACCGCAGCGCTGATCGCCGACCGTGGCCGAGTACTGGCCGGCTTCGACTTCCCGTACGGCTATCCCAGCGGATTTGCCCATGCAGCAGGTCTCGTCGGCGGCCGGCCATGGATGGCAGCGTGGCACCACCTGGCGCGGCACCTGCGGGACGAGCCCGACAACACCAACAACAGGTTCGAGCTGGCGGCGCAACTCAACGCAGCGATCAGCGATGGCCCCGGGCCGTTCTGGGGCACCACTGCCGATCGGCACGTGACCCCGCATCTGTGGCCCACCAAAGCACCGGGATTCCCGTATGGCGGCCTGACCGAGTTCCGCGCCATCGAACGCGCCGTTCGGGCAACCGGTCGCTACCCGTTCTCGGCGTGGCAATTGACCGGCGCCGGCAGCGTGGGCAGCCAGGCGATGACGGGCATTCCTGTGCTGTCGTCGTTGCGTTGGCACGAAGATCTGGCGCACCGATCGGTCGTCTGGCCGTTTGAAACCGGCCTGACCGATGACCCATCCGCCGGGCGCGCCGACATGATCGTGCACGCCGAGATCTGGCCGAGTTCGATCCCTGTTGACTTGACCCGGCACGCCGTGAAGGACGCCGCGCAAGTGATCGGCCTGTGCCAGCACCTGGCGCGGGTGGACGCCAGTGGCGACCTGGCCGACCTATTTGCACCCGATCTGGACGCACAGACCGCCCAAGCGGTGGTGGACGAAGAGGGCTGGATCTTGGGCGCCCACCCAGCCCCAACTTCGTTGGTCGTGTCACAGCGGTGTCACGCCATGAGTGATGTACCTCCAAGACTGGGATGATCGACATGGGACGACTGGGATGATCGACATGGAACGTGTCCGCTACGGCATCGCTGCCACCCTGCTGGCCTGCACCGTGACCACCACGACACTGGTCGCAAACGCTCGGGTCGCGCTCGCCGCGACGCAGGTCGACA
>JANNFQ010000570.1:0-6994 GCA_031380045.1 Acidimicrobiaceae bacterium | reverse complement strand
TGGCCGAGACCGGGCGGTAGCCGACATTCGCTGTGGCATCCGTCGGGTATTCTTTGGTCGAATCTGTTGTTGCCCCAGACCCCGGCAACGCGTGAACCTGGTGACTGCAGAGGTGGCGTGGGCAAGAGAAGCTCGTCACCTACTCGCGTGCCGGGCATGGGGCTGCAACGACTGGCCACAGCCGCATCGACGTTGTATGGATCGCATGTCCAGGGCGTCGCCGACGGGCTGCTGCGTCACCTGCAACCAGAGAACATCCGCGACGACGTCGTGCTGGTCGTCAAGCACATGTCCGCCTCTGAGTCAGTCTGACCCTTCCTGATTCGAACTGCCGTCTTCGGTGTCTGCCATCGAGTCGACGACCTTGAAGTTCTCGTCGAGTTGGACATCGACCTGGCTGCCGTCGTCCAGGGTGACCTCGACTTCGTAGTAGCTGTCTTCGTCGCCGATTTCGGTTCCGGTGACGCTTCCTTGGCCCGTGTGGGCCAGTGCAGCGTCACTGGCGCTCTGCAGGTCGGTTCCGGTGATCGGCGTGTCGCTGTCGTCGCCGGTTGCGCTGGCCGCTACTACGCCGGCGGTGCCGAGGGCCATGACGGCGGCCGAGGCTGCTACGGCGATTCGTGTGGTGCGCTTCATCGTGTGTCTCCTGATCGTTGGGATACGAACAGGGTACGAAACCCCACCTGACGCCAACCTGAAACGTACCGTGGGGTCACGTGAGCAGCGGGAGCACGACGACGAAACACCGCGTCGGTCGGGTACTACCAGGGCCACGGGAGTTGGGCGCCGATCATGGGCGTCGGTTACTACAAGGCGATCACGCAATGGAGCAAGGGCGAATACTCAGGCGCGAACAACACGCAAGACGATTTTATGGTCATCGGCCTGAACAGTGCCGGCCCTCGCACGGACGAACCGAGTTCGGAGTTGCAGAGTGCTTCCCCGACCTCTGGTGTGATCTCCAGCGCCACCGACATCGACGAGTTCTCGTTGACGGTCGCGGACGGCCAGACTGCCACCATCGTGGCCATGGCCGCGCCAACCAGCCCCGACCTCGACATCGTCCTGTCTCTCTCCGGTCCGGATGGGTTCATCACGTCGAACGACCCAGGATCTGGGTCGAGCTCAGGTGACGTTGCCACAGGCAATGAACGCTTCGATCGCGGAGGTTCCTGCTGGGACGTACACCATCAGGGTCGACGGTGCAGGCTTTGCCAGCCCTCTCAACCCCGGGTACTCCGACTACGCCAGCGTCGGCGGCTACACCGTCGCGATCACGACCACCACTGCGTAGGGGCCGCGCTTCACCGGTCCCGCATCTGGGGGGGTCAGCTCCCTCAAGTTTGTGGCAAGAGGTGTCGATGCAAGACCATCGACGTGCCTCACAAGATCCGTGGGGAGAGGAGTGCCCGAAAGTATGTGGTCTGACCCCGCCCGCCTCTGCACGTGGTTGGAGCGCGACCCGCGATCGGTGGCGCGATGTCGGATCCGGTAGGCGCACCATCAACACATGAGGTCCAGGTCGGCGTGTACATCGGGGCGGTGTCGCTGGTCGCGGCCGCAACGATCGTCGCGGCCGTCGAATACGTCGGGTCACGGCCGGCTGGCAGTCGCTGGCCGGAACTCGTGCTGTTCATTGCCATGGTGTGCCTGTGCGAGTTGCGTCCGATTGCCGTCGCGCGTGCAAGCGGGATCAAGGAGATTGTGGCGTCGACGACGTTCACGTTTGCGTTGTTCCTGGTGTTCGGTCCTGTACTGGCTGTCCTGACCCAAGCTGCTGCGTCACTGATCGGCGATCTCCTCGCCAGGAAGTCTCCGATCAAGCTCATCTTCAACATGGCTCAGTACTGCGTCGCCTGGGGGGCCGCGACAGTTGTCTATGTCACCATCTATGGCACCAATTTCGGTCTCGTCGGCGGCGACAACTGGCGATGGAGCATTGCCGTGCCCGCCGCCGGGGTTGCTTACTTCTTGACGAACAGCGCGCTGGTGGGCCTGGCGATCGCACTGAGCACTCGAACGAAACCGGCGCTGGTGGTGGGATCGACGGTGGCGCAGGAGGCGCTGTCCGACTTCGTTCTCTTGGCACTTTCGCCAATCGTGGTGATCGTCGCCGAGCAGAACGTCATCTTCCTTCCGCTGCTGCTGCTGCCCGTCTTCGCCGTCTATCGCAGCGCGTCGATATCGGCCGAGAAGGAACATCAGGCGTTTCACGACTCGCTGACGGGACTCCCAAACAGGTTGAGCTTCGAAGGGGCGTTGCAGCGACGGGTGACCCAGCCCAGCAAGACTGCGCAGCAGGCGGCCGTACTGCTGATCGACCTCGATCGGTTCAAGGAGGTCAACGACACATTGGGGCACCCCGCCGGCGATGCGCTGTTGCGCATGATCGGACCGCGAGTAGTCGAGATCGTTCCCACCGCCGCCACCGTCGCCCGCTTCGGCGGCGACGAGTTCGCAGTGTTGCTTCCGTTCGTCGGCAATCGTGCCCAAGCGCTGGCAATGGCTGTCGACATCGGCACCGCGCTGGAGGAGCCGTTCCGTGTCGATGACTTGAATTTGGAAGTACAGGCCAGCATCGGCGTGGCGTTCTTTCCCGACGACGGCATTGTCAGCGAGGTGCTCATCAAGCGGGCGGACATCGCCATGTACGTGGCCAAGCGCCTGCAAACCGGAGTCGAGGTCTACGACCCAGCCCAGGACCACCACAGCACTCGTCGGCTGGCGCTCGTCAGCGAACTGCGCAAGGCGATCTCCGATGGTGACATCGTGCTGCACTACCAGCCCAAACTCGACCTCCGCAGCGGCAATGTGAATGGCGTCGAGGCGCTCGTCCGATGGGTCCATCCAAAGCTGGGCACCGTGCCGCCTTCCGAGTTCATTCCTGTGGCAGAGCACACGGGTCTGATCCGGCCCCTGACCAGTCATGTCCTGTCCACTGCGGCCGACCAGGCGGCGCGGTGGCGCGACGCCGGGCTCGAGCTCACCGTGGCGATCAACCTCTCGGCGCGCAGCTTGCACGACAGCGGCGTGATCCATGAAGTCGCGGCAACGCTGGCACAACACCAACTCCACCCCGGGCTCCTCCGCCTGGAGATCACCGAGAGTTCGATCATGGCCGATCCCATTCGCGCCCGGCGGACTCTCGAACAGTTGCACGAGATGGGGCTCGGTCTGTCCATCGACGACTTCGGTACCGGCTACTCATCGCTTGCGTACCTTCAGAACCTTCCGGTCAGCGAGATCAAGATCGACCGCTCCTTCGTCACCAACGTGATCGACAACCCAGGGAATCAAGTCATCGTCCGCTCCACGATCGACCTCGCCCGGAACCTCGGTCTGACGTCCACCGCTGAGGGTGTGGAGACGGTGCAGTCATTGGAGTGGCTCGCCGGGGCGGGCTGTGATCAGGCGCAGGGCTACCACATCGCCCGTCCCATGCCCGCCAACGCACTCACGGCGTGGCTGGAGGAGCGCCGGGAACTCGCCGATGTGGTGAGGCGCCGCTTGCACGCACCCACACTCGTCGCGACCCCGAGGTCGGGCGACGGTGCGCTTGTCGCGGCAGCAAAGTAGACATCGCCAGCCACGGTCGAGTGGCCATGCTCCGTTCATCGAAGAAGTCTTGAATTGTCAAGATTCCCTCAAGTAGGGTCTTGTCATCGCCGACGGTCGGCGATGGATTCCGACGTCATGGGTGGGGGTGAAGAAGTGAAGGTCGTCAAACTGAAGAAGCATGCAGTTCGACTCATTCCTGCTCTCGCGATGGTTGCCGTGGTAGTAACTGCGGGTGCCAGCGTCAAGTGGGGTTGATGTGATGTGCAGCCGGGCCTCGCCGAGAGGTCCGGCTCCGCACGCTCAGAGCGACGTCCCGATGTTCCCGTTCTCGGCTCGCCGTTTGGTGGCCAGATGCTGATCGCGCTCATCGCTCTCGTGCTGGCTGTGCTCGTCCCTGCGGTCGGCGGACGGTTCTCGAACGTCGCCAGGCTTCGTCTGCACGGCATCTGGTTGGTTCTCTTCGCCCTTGCGGTCCAGGTCCTCATCACGTCGGTTCTCGAGACGGAGTCCGTCACGCTGTCGAAGGGCCTTCATCTCGCCACCTATGGCGCGATCACGATCTTCATCCTCGTGAACCGTCGCGTTCCGTTCATGTGGGTGGTGGGACTCGGAGCAAGCGCCAACTTCCTCGTCATCGCGGCAAACGGCGGCGTGATGCCTGCCTCTCGATCAGCGCTCGAAGCCAGCGGCCAATCGATCGACGAAGGGTTTCGGAACTCCGCTCCGGTGGACAACGCGCACCTCCGGTTTCTCGGTGACAATTTCTCGACGCCGAAGTGGCTTCCCTTCGCAAATGTTTTCAGCGTGGGTGACGTCCTGTTGTTGGTCGGACTGGTCCTGGTCTTCACGGCAGTGAGTCGCATCCCAACAGATGCCGTGGCGCCGTACCTCCGACCGAACGACGACGACGACTGCATTACTGCCCACGTGCCGCCAGGTGTTGACGAGCGCGACGTCCAGCGCTGAGTCGCTGGTCCGGCTGCACGCTGGAGCAGTGCGAGGGACGTTCACGCCGGTAGCGGCTACGTGACTGAACTTCGTGAGGGGCATCGACCGGGCCGCCTTGCGGCCACCACCGAACGCCGGTCCCGCACGATTCGTTGTGCGGGACCGTTGCGCGCCTGTGATCAGGCCGATGGAGCTGGTGCGTGTCGACGTCTGAAATCGCACCTGACGCCAGCCTGAAGTCTGCCGTGCGGTCAGGGGAGCAGCGGGAGCGCGACGACGAATCGTGTCGCCGGCCCGCTGTCAAGCGTGACGGTGCCGCCGTGTCGCTGGATGATGTCGCGGACGATCGCCAATCCCAGCCCGGTGCCACCGGCGTCGCGAGTGCGGGCGTCGTCGAGACGAGCGAAGCGCTCGAAGATGAGCTGCCGGGCCTCGAGCGGAATGCCGTCGCCGTCGTCAGCGACGGTCAGCCGGACCTGGCCGTCGACCTCGGCAAGGGTGATGGTCGCCGTGGACGAGGCGTGCCGTTCGGCGTTGTCCAACAGGTTCCGCACCGCGCGGGTGAGTTGCCGTGCATCGCCGGAGATGTGCGCGGCGGAGACACTGCGTGTGTCCACCACGACCCGTGCTCGCTCGCGCAGCCGACGTGCTTCACGCAACACGATGTCGTCCAGGTCGACAGGGTCGAATTCGCTGTCGGCCAGGCCTTCGTCACTGCGGGCGAGTTGCAACAGGTCATCGACCAGGTGCTGCAGGTTGATGGTCTCATCCAGCACGCTTCGTTCGCGCGTTGCCTGATCGGCAGGTTCGCCGGTCGCGATGCCGATCTCGATCTCACTTCGGATCCGTGTGAGCGGGCTGCGCAGTTCGTGCGACGCGTCGGCGACGAATCGTTGCTGTCGAAGGATGGCGCCTTCCAGCCGGTCGAGCGTGTCGTTCATGGTGTGGGCGAGGCGGTCGATCTCGTCGCCCGTCGCTGGTTCGGCGACTCGGCGTCCGAGGTTGCTGGCGGTGATCTCGGCGATCTCGATGCGCATCCGCTCGACGGGTCGCAGGGTTCGTCCGGTGAGCCACCAGACGAGTGCGCCAAGCAGCAGTACGGCTGCAGGAACCAGGATGGCCAGCAGTCGACTCAGGATGGTTGCTGGCTCGGTGACGTCGTCGTTGTTGATGCCGACGATCAAGCTGACCGGCCCTTCGCTGGAGTCGATCTGGCGAATCAGCACTCGGAACGACTCGTTTCGGCCGGGAACGTTCGTGACGACACGCAGGCCCGGCTGTGTCGAGGTGATCGGCGCGGCACCCGCCAGATTTGCCGACGAGGCCAGTACCTTGCCGTCGGTGTCGACCACCTGGACGAGGAGGTCCTCGTCTGTTGATACCTGATCGGGAGGTCTGTCGGCGACGACGGCGGCGATGGTGTCGGCGCGCTGCCCCAGACCCTCGTCGAGGTTGTCGGTGAGTTGCCAGCGCAGCGCATTGATCGTCAACAACGAGACTGCGGCAAGCAACACCCCGGATAGCACCACCGCAATCGCAGTGATGCGAAATCGAATCGTGCGTGTCATCGGTGGTCAGCCGCCATCGGTCGCCATCCGGTAGCCCGCGCCGCGGATCGTTTCGATCGACCGCCGATCGAAAGGATCGTCGATCGCCGAACGGAGCCGGCGGATGTAGACCTCGACGATGTTCAGGTCGCCGTC
This sequence comes from Acidimicrobiaceae bacterium, assembly GCA_031380045.1. Classification (GTDB taxonomy): domain Bacteria; phylum Actinomycetota; class Acidimicrobiia; order Acidimicrobiales; family Ilumatobacteraceae; genus VFMC01. The sequence continues at coordinate 785 of JANNFQ010000570.1, read as the reverse complement.
GAAGTCGTACTGCCAGACCCCATTGAGGATCTCTTGTTTGGTCACCACTTGGCCGGCACGGCGAATGAGGAACTCCAGCACATCGAACTGGCGTGCCGTCAGCGTGACCTCGTGCTCGCCGCGCCACACACGTCGAGCGATCGGGTCGATCCTCAGGTCACCGACGCTCGCTGGTGCCGGCGCGGTGCGACCGCCGATTCGACGGAGCATCGAGCGGACTCTGGCGACCAGAACCGGAAACGAGAAGGGCTTGGTCAAGTAGTCGTCGGCACCGGCGTCCAGCGCCTCGGCCTCGTCCAGGTCGCCGTCCTTGGCAGTCAACATGATGATCGGCGTCCAGATGTCGCGTCCGCGAAGGTCGGCGCAGACCTGGAAGCCGTTGCGGCTGGGCAGCATGATGTCCAGCAGGATCAGGTCGTAGCTGCCTTCGGTAGCAAGCCACAGCCCTTCCGCACCGTCGAACGAGACATCGACGGTGTAGCCCTCGGCATCGAGGCCGCGCTTCACCGCCGTGGCAATCTTCTTGTCGTCCTCGATCAGGAGGATCTTCATCGTGTGCCTTTCACGTCTGCACTTCCGTCAGCTCAGCTTCGCACGCCAACCTGAACGGCAGCTGAACGAAATGACGCTCGATCGGTCGCGCTGCGATCATGTGCTCGAGCGCAACGCGTCGACGGGTTCCATGCGTGTGGCTCGCAAGGCGGGATACGTGCCCGACACCAGTCCGGTCAGACCTCCGACAACTGGCGCCAGAAGTGGAGTGAGCGGATCGAGCACCGGGGTCC
>JANNFQ010000485.1:0-5806 GCA_031380045.1 Acidimicrobiaceae bacterium | reverse complement strand
CCCGAAGCGAGGTCGGCGCAGCGGGTGTACGAAGCCCTTCGTGGGCGCCCCCGCCCCATTCGTCGACTGGAGCGGGCCACCTCGTGGATGACACGGACCCCGGGAGGTAGCCGTCGGTCTCGTGAGGTGCTGCTCAGCCTGGTGCTGCGGCGACGGCGTGAGGTTCGTGAGCGTGCGCGGCGGTCGAGTCGACGATGGCCTTGCCGATGACCGCGGCGAAGATGACCCCGCCGCCGATCAGCGTCGTTGCCCTGGGGGTTTCCGAAAGGAACAGCACAGCCCACACCGGCACGAAGATCGTCTCGGTCTGCGCGAACACGACCATGGCGACGGCGGGCACCTGGCGGGCGGCCACGTTGTACAGCGACGTGCCGACCACGATGAACAGTCCGCCGTGCACCAGGGCAAAACCGATGTCTGCAGCGGGAGGCACCAGCGTGTGCCCGCCGCCCAACGTGACAACGGTGCAGATGCCGATCATCATGACCGCATAGCCGGGCATGACCGGCGACCAGTCGCGATGTGGATCGGTGCGCAGGCACACGGTGTACCCGGCGAATCCCACCGACGACATGACGGCCGAGATGTTGCCGGTCATGTTGCCGGCTTCGAGGTCGCCCCACACGGTGATGACCAGCCCGGCCAGCGCGAACCCCAACGCCACGATGGTGATGCGGCTCATTCGCTCGCCCAGGAAGATGCGCGAACCGACCACGGCGATCAGAGGCGTCATCGAAGCGAGGAACGCCGCGTTTGCGGCTGTGGTGGTCTTCAACGCATACACGAAGGCGATCGACGCCAAGAGCAGCATCAGGTTGGCCAGCATCATCATCCGACCCGAGCGAAATGCCACTGGGGTCACGGGGGAACGGCGTTTCAGGCGGGCGATGACCTCGATGACGATGATGATGCCGATCGATCGCCAGATGAGGTACTGAAACGCATCTGTCTGATCGGCCTTCCTGGCAGTGACCGCGCCGAAGCTCCACACCACACCCGCCGACAGCGCGAACGCCGATGCCAGAAACGGAATGCGGTGGGTCGACATCGGCACTCACAGTAGGGGGTGCCTCCCGCCGATCTCGGTACGAATGTGCTGTGATCCCGTGGCCGAAGGCCCGGGAGATTCAGGGTCCAATAGATTCAACGCCGTGAACGAGCGGCTCCCAGATGTCGATGTTCGGTCACTGGTGGTGGTACCGGCGCGACCCGGGCTGCCCGTTTCGCTCCAGGCACTCGAGCGCGGACATGACGAGATCGACGACATGCTCGACGATGTCTTCGGCGCACCAGATGAGCGTGGTCCGGGAATCGTCGATGCCGTGCTGGTGGCCGGCGGTCTTGCGGCGCTGCTGGCCGGACTCTCCGACGCAGCGTCGACCTTCGTGACTGTGCTCGGCATCGCTGCCGTGCTGCTGGGTGCGGTGCTGCCGATTCGCTCGCTGTGGTGGCGTTTCGGGTCGGCGCGACGTTCGGCGCGGTTGGGGACGCTCTTGGGTGACGGCGTATTGCTGCGGATCGATGACTCCGGCATCCAAAACCTGGTCGCTGTACATCAGCGGTTGATGGCCGCCAGTGCGGCGCTGGCACCCGTGCTGCGAGCGCGAGTTCAGGAGGTGGCCCACTCGGCGCTGCTCGAAGTGGCGTCGCTCTTCGGTCGTCACGTTCCTGTCACCCAAGTGGATCGCCTCTACGTGACCGACCGCCTGCGTGCACTCGTGAAGTTGCAGGATGTGTTGGACGATCCACGTGTGGGCGACGGAGAGTCTGAACGTCGGCAGGCGCTCATCCAGGCGCGTCACGAAGTCGAGCAGATCGCAGGGAACTCGATCACCGATGCGGCCGCGCTATCACGCGAGTTGTTGGGCGGCGATGATTCCTGACGGTCCAGCGGCTGTGTCATCTGCACGGGTTCCGTCGCCCGTACTTCGGCCGGCGCACGAGTTCGAGGCTCTCTGCGTGGCGCCGTCATTCGATCGCGTCGGCGGGGCGGCGAGCCGCAGCCCTGAGAACTACACTCGGGCGAGGTACGACGAGCCACTTGGTGATTTTCGGTTCACCGGTGCGCGCTCGGCGCAGGGGGAAGCCATGTCCACGTTGTCAGTCATGTCGTCCGAGTTCGTGCCCGATGCAACGTCGGTGGCATCGATGACATCGTCTCGACCTCGGGGCCATGGGGCCGTTCGGGCCTACGACTGGATCGGCCATCACGCCAACCAACGCCCACATAAGGAGGCAGTTCGCGATCTCGGAACGGGACGCAGCTTCTCGTACACGCAACTCGACCGGCGAGTCGATGCGGCCGCCGCATACCTCCGGTCACTGGGTATCGGGCGTGGCGACCGCGTGGCCGTGTTGGCCCACAACGGTGTCGAGTACTTCGACATCCAGTTCGCGTGCGCTCGGACCGGTTCGATCGCGGTGCTGCTGAACTGGCGGCTGACGGTGACCGAGTTGGAGTACATCCTGAACGACAGCTCGCCGTCACTGCTCGTCCACGACTTGTCCTTCGGCGACGCGGCCGAAGAGCTACAGCGGCGGTGCGGCATCGGTTCGTTGTTGGCGATCGACTCGGGTGGTGCGTCGAACCCGTACGAGGAGGCCGTCGCTTCATTCGACGGGCACGACGGAGTTCGAGAGGAGCTCACCCACGACGACGTCATCACGATCATGTACACGTCGGGCACCACCGGGCATCCGAAGGGGGCGATGATCACCCACGGCATGAACTTCTGGAATGCCGTGAACCTCGGCTTCCCGGTGGGCGTCGGGCTGGACACCGTGCACCTCAACGTGTTGCCTCTGTTCCACACGGGTGGACTGAATTGCTACTCGAACCCGGTGCTGCATGCTGGCGGCACAGTCGTCATCATGAAGACCTTCGACCCCAGTGAGACGTTGCGCGTGCTGGGCGATCCGGCACACGGCATCACCCACTTCTTCGCAGTGCCGGCGCCGTATCAGTTCATGATGCAGCACCCCGACTTCGAGTTCACCGATCTGTCTCGACTGCGTGTTGCCGGCGTGGGTGGCGCGCCGTGCGCGTTGACGATCATGGAGGCATGGGCGGGCCGCGGTGTGTTGATGGCGCAAGGCTTCGGGATGACCGAGACCAGTCCGGCGTGCATCGCCCTCGACCCTGCCGACGCGCTGCGCAAGATCGGATCGACCGGCAAGGCGTTGCTGCACACCTAGATGCGCATCGTCAACGAGGACGGTGGCGACTGCGGGCCCGACGAGATCGGCGAGCTGTGGGTCGCCGGGCCCAACATCACCCCCGGCTACTGGAATCGGCCCGACGCGACCGCCTCGAGCTTCGTGGGTCGGTGGCTGAAGACCGGCGACGCAGCGCGCATGGACGACGAGGGCTTCGTCTACATCGTGGATCGCTGGAAGGACATGTACATCTCAGGCGGCGAGAACGTGTACCCGGCCGAGATCGAGAACGTCCTCTATCAGCTTCCAGAGGTCGCCGAGGCAGCCATCATCGGGGTGCCGAACGACAAGTGGGGCGAGGTCGGTCTGGCGGTGCTGGCGCTGAAGCCCGGTGCGACCCTCGACCGAGCGACCGTGGTCCAGCACTGCGTCACGCGATTGGCGAAGTTCAAGGTGCCGAACGACATCGCCATCGTCGAGGCGCTACCGCGCAACGCCACCGGCAAGGTGCTCAAGCGCGAACTGCGAACGCAGTTCCTGGGCAGCGACGCGCCGAAGATCTCGTAGCGGGGCCTTTCCGGCGCAACTCAGGGAACGTGGCTTCTCGTTCGACCAGCCGGCGCTCGGCCACGCGCTGCGACAAAGAAGCGGGCGCGCGCTGACACTCATTCCGGGGCCTGCGCGTACGCACCCAGCATCGAGAACAGGGTCTCGATCCCCTGGGGTCAGCGACTCCGGACACTTATCCGTGTGGACCCTGGTCTGTCACGTACTCCACCCTTCGACGCCGGTCGGTCCGTCCGTGTGGATGGCCTTGGCGCTCTATGCCGGATTCGAGGCGAGGATCACCGCGTTCCTGGCGACGTCACCCACTCCGGTTACACGATCGTCCCACCCCTGGGTACACGATCGTCCCAAGGTCTCCCCATGACCAACCCTGCTGGCCGAATCCCAACTGCCAGGGCGAACTCATCCTCGAGCGGCGCTCGCTTCGAGATCGAGGATCTGTGGCACACCCCGCGTGCACACTCGGTGGTGCGGGACCGACGGTCATCGCCTCGCCGATCCGGCCACATCCTGCGCCCGCCAAAGGAGATGCTCATGAGCGGCCGATCTGCTCGCCACCAGTCCGCCAGGAACCTCGCCAACTCGCCTACGTTGTGGGACGTGGGATCCGCTGCACCTCCGAGTTCCATGGAAGAGGTGTTGCGGCGCGTGTCGAGCTTCCCGCGCCTGCGCTACATGGGGTCGAAGTATCGCCTCGTGCCCCATCTTGCCGAACTCTTCGCTGAGCTGGGTGGGTCCACCGCGCTCGACGCCTTCAGCGGCAGCGGCGTGGTGTCGTACACCCTCAAGTGCCTCGGGTACGAGGTCACCTCGAACGACTTCCTCGCCTTTCCGAGTGTGATCGCCGGCGCTGCCGTCGCCAACCAGCGGACGAAGCTCTCGGACGCGGAGGTGGCTCGCATCGTCGGTCCGTCGCTGGATGGTCGCGACTTCATCCAGACGACTTTCGACGGCCTGTACTTCACCGCGGCGGACCGGGAGTTCCTCGACTCTGCGTGGTCGCACATCGACGAGCTTCGGGGTGCCAAGCGCTCACTGGCCATCTCGGCCCTTGTGCTCGCCGCCGCACGGAAGCAGCCGCGAGGAGTGTTCACGTTCACCGAGCTGCGCTACGACGACGGTCGGCGCGACCTACGCCTCCCCCTCCGTGAACACTTCATCGAGACCGTGGCGGAGTACAACGCGGTGGTGTTCGACAGCGGCGCGAAGTGCCGGGCCATTCAGTCCGATGTGTTCGACGTCGAGCCATCGTTTGACCTCGTGTACCTCGATCCTCCCTACGCGCCGCCTCGGGACGACAATTGCTACATCAAGCGGTACCACTTCCTCGAAGGTCTCAGCGTCTACTGGCGAAACCAAGAGATCATGCATGACACCAAGACGAAGAAGCTTGCGAAGCGGTATACGCCGTTCAGCTACAAGCACACGATCACCGATGCGCTGCGGGATCTCTTCAAGAGGTTCTCGGAGTCGACGATCGTGTTGTCGTACTCGTCGAACGCGGTGCCCGACGCCGCCACGATCGAGGCCCTGCTCCGCGACTTCAAGGACGATGTCGAGGTGAGGACGATCGACCATCGCTACCACTTCGGAACGCACTCGACCGCTCAGCGGCGCGAGGCAGTCGAGTACCTCTTCATTGGGAGATGACGATTTCTGCGTTCGACGACTACCTCAACTCCCTCTCGCAGCTGAGCAATCCTTTCGACCCCACGGTGCCTACTGCGGATAGCGAGGAGATTCGGACGGTGGCCGGCGCGCTCGCCGCCCTCGCGAAAGTCGATCGGAAGTCGCTGGCCGACTTCATCGCTCAAACGCCTGACGCAGTGCCTGTTCTCGGCCTCGCAGTCGGATTGACGCGCGAGAAACTGAAGAACGTCTTCAAGCATCATCTCGGCTCTGCCGGGTGGGTCACCCTCGCTCGTGATCGCCCTTCGGATCTCGTCGACATGCTCGACAAGAACTACGACGCCGTTCGCTTGATCAACGAGCAGCGGACGCGTATGTACGACTTCGGCGATGTTCTCGTCGCGCGTGCGGGCACACGACGCACGGCGACGGACGCTGGCGCAACTGGACGACG
>JANNFQ010000483.1:0-11441 GCA_031380045.1 Acidimicrobiaceae bacterium | reverse complement strand
TTACGACGACACCATCCCGGCGTTCGTGCTGCTCATGGAAGATCTGTCCGGCTCGCAGCAGGGCGATCAATTCATCGGTCTGACCCAGGATCAGGCCGCGCTGGCCATCGAGCAAGCGGTCGGCCTGCACGCGCCCCGATGGGGCGATTCCACCCTGGTCGATTTCGCCCCCGAGCGGCCGAAGGGCGACGAGTCGGCGATGATGCTGGGAATGATCTTCCAGATGATGGTCGAGCCTTTTCTCGATCGTCTCGGCGCTGGGCTGGACGACGATGTCGTCGATCTGGTTCGTCGGCTGTCACCCAAGGCCGCGCAATGGGCCAACGGCACCGACACGCCTCGAACGGTGGCACACCTCGACTTCCGGCCCGACAACTTCATGTTCGGCGTGGCACCCGATGCGCCGCCGTTGGTCGTGGTCGATTGGCAAACGGTCAACAACGGCTTTGCCATGTGGGACCTGGCGTACATGATCGGCGGATCGTTCGAACCAGCTACTCGCGCGGTGGTCGAGAAAGAACTGTTGGCCGACTACTTGCAACGGATGGGCGTTGCCGGCGTGCCGTACGACGCCGACACCTGCTGGCGCGACTATCGAAACGGGGCGCTGTGGGGCGTGGTGATGTCGGTCATCGCCACCATCCTGGCTGCCGAGACCGATCGAGGAAACGACATGCTCACGTTGATGGCGGCGCGAGCCGGTCGACATGCACTCGACCTCGACTCGATGGCGTTGCTCGACTGACATGTTCACCGAACGATCGCTGCGGGTGCGGCGGGCGATCGTCGTGGTCGGGTCGGTTGCCGTCACCGCCACGCTGGTGCTGGGCTTCGGTCATCGTGGACAGCACATGGCTCGCAACCTCATCGTGCCCGGCGGAGGATTGATCGACGAGCGACCGATTCTGGCGGTGTGCTTCCTGGTGACGGCGACCGTTGCCACCGTTGCTTGGGTCAAATGGGGCGTCGACTGGTCGATCGTCGCCGTCGTCGTCGCGTCCACCGTTTCCGCCGGGTTGCTGGCCTCACCGGTTGCACACAGCGCGACGCCACAGTTCGCGCGTTCGACGCACGAGTTCCCCTTGGTGATCATCGTGGCGGGCGCTGTCACGTGGACGCGGTCGGCGGCGGGACGGCTGCCGGGCATCCGCCGGCTCGGCCGGCGACGAGCTCGATCGTTCCACGGGCTCGCCGACATCGATCGTCTGTCGGTCGTTGATCGGTGCCGGTGTGCCTCCATCGTCGCGCTCAGCGCGCCGAGCCCCGGGGCCGAGCTCGACCGGGTGCTGGCCACGATGGAAGACAGCGGCGTGGCGCGCCGCGCCGCTCGTATCGGCTTGCTTGCCCGTTGCCGACGAGGCCCCGATCCGTTCAGCATCGATCACGCCCATGCGCGTGCAGCCCTGTCGCTCACCGGACGCCTTCCCGCCGATGCCACGGCGCGGTTCGTCGATCAGGCCGGCGTGGCACCGGGTGGCGTGCCCGCCAGCGAGCCCAGTTGGGTGCGTCCGCTTGACGGCACCCTGGCCGCCGTCGCACTGGAGCGCGCCGGAGATCGAGGTGTCGCCCAGCGATGGACGGCAATGCTGACCGGCCCCATGTCGATGCGACGCGGCCATCGTCCCGCGTGCTGGTGGACCCCATTGGGTGTGTCGGCCGGCTCGGCACCTCCGTGGGAGCATGCCGCGGCAACGGCCATCGCCCGGGCCATGCGTTGGGTGACCGACGACGATTGGGCGGTGTTGCGACCACGGGTGCTGGGCGCCGCGGCGCGGGGCACCTCGACCTGTCACGACGAGCGGCTGATCGCGGCGGGTCGGGTGTGGCTGGCGTTCATCGACGACGACCCAGCGGCCGGCATCGTCAAGCGTCCCTCGGTGCGACACGATCCCATTGCCGTCGCGCTCGATCGACTGGCCCGGCGGTTGACCATCGATCCCAACGCGCTGTGCCGAACACCCGATGTCAGCGAAGGGATCTCAGCAGGATGACAGTCTCCGAGTCCATGCACCGTTCACAACCCTCGCCCGGCGGGCCGCCGATCATGCTGCTGCCCACGCATCCGCCACGGCTCGGCCCCGTCAGTCGCAGGTTGCTGCTGCGGCTGGTCGCCGTGCTGTGCACATTCCAGTTGGTGGCGGCCATCCTCGTCTTTGCCGTCGGTGGGCACACTGCACGCACGGTCGGATTGTCCATCGTGTTCCCGGGCGGCGGGTTCTTGTACGTGGCCAGCCCCATCCTGTTCGTCCTCACCGCTGTGACGGTGATCGTGGCTCTCGTGCTGTGGTGGGGGGTCAGCGCCCACTTCGCAATTCCATTGGTGTGGGCGTCGGCGGGGGTCGTTGCGGTCGTACTGGTCGATGGCCCGCGGCTACTGGTCGATCGAGGCACGTACTGGCAATGGTCGATCCCTGTCGTGTACGTGGCGGCGGCAACCGCGGTGGCATCCATGGTCTGGCGCGTCGAGCAGGCGTACCGACGCAAGCTGGCCAAGGTTCCCGGCATCAACGACTACCTCCGAACGGCGCAGTTGCCGAAGCGCCTCACTCTCCCGCGCACGCTGGACGACACCGATGCGCAACTGCTGCGTTGGTGCTACGACTTCGCGTTCCAACCCGACGACGGCCTGGACGGACTGGACTGGGGCGAGCAGTTCCATGGGGGAACGCAGCTGCGCTATCAGCTGAACAGCGTGTCGTGGGCGATGAGCTTGTACGCGGCCAACCACCTGCCGAATGCCCCCACACAGATCGAGAGCGCGCTGACAAACGTCGTGTTGAAGCACACCGATCTTCGTGTGTGGCGGTACTGGCGCACGTTGAACATCCTGGGCAACTTCGACACCGATCCCGATCCCATCCGGCGCGACAACATCATGTTCTCGGCATTTCTCGGCGATGTCATCAACAGCTTCGAAGCGGCGACCGGCAGCACACGCTTCGACGAGCCCGGTTCGCTGACGTTCGTGTGGCGTGATGGGCGCACCTTCGAGTACGACCACCACTCGATCTACGCCGCGGTCAAGGCCAACTTCGAGCACAGCAAGCTGGGGTTTTTCCCCTGCGAACCGGGATGGTCGTTCACGGTGTGCAACGTGATGGGTGCGCAGGCGTTGCACGGTCACGACATCGCCCATGGAAGCGATGGCTGGGCGCAGGTCCGAGATCGTTGGCAGCACACGTTGGACAACGAGTACTCGACACCCGATGGCAGTTACGCGCACATCCGCTCGAACCATGTGGGCTTGTCGTGGGACACGGGCGAGGTGCCGGGAGGCCACTACTTCGCCAACGGCACGCACCGCTTCGTCGACATCCTGCCGGGACATGCCCGACGGGCCAAGGCGCTGGACCTGCGCGGGGCCAGCGGCAAGATGGCTGCGCTGTCGGCAATGGTTGCAGATGATCGTCTGGATCTCGACCTGCCCGCCGAACCCGAACGCCACCGCACGCGCTCCAGCCGGCTGTTGCCGTGGATCAAGATCATCGGCGGAGCGCGCCTTGTGGGTGACCAGAAGCTGCTGGATGCGGCGATTCGATCGTCGGCCGAGAAGTGCGGCACGGGTGGGCAGTGGCCCGACCGACCGTTGGATGTCGGTGCGGCGGGCCTGGGTTCGTACATGCTGCTGCGCTGGTCGGCGCCGCTGGATCTGGCTGCGCTGAACATGCGTGGCTACGTTGAACCGGCGGGTCCGATGCTGGACGACACGTCGTGGGACGACGTGTTGGTCACCGAGGCACGATCGCTCGACGGCGTGTCGTTGCGATTGTCGTTGCGACCACGCGACGGAGCGGTTCATGGGGTGCGGTTGCGGTTTGCAGCCATGGTGCCTGGCTGTCCGTACCGCATGCTCGGCGCCGGCTCGGTGTGTTCGGTTGTGGCCGACGAACGTGGGTGTGCTGATGTCGTCATTCCGGTCGAGGTGCCGCTTGACCTGATCCTGGAGCCCGCACGATGATCATCGATTGCGATCGATTGTGGACCCGGCTGGTCACGTTCGTCTACCGCTTGCGGCGGCTGCCTCGAGTGACCAACCGGGTGCCGCGGCTGCCCCCCCATCGAGATCGCTGAGCACGCAGTTCTCGTTCGAGCGGTCAGCCCGCGCGCGGTGCAATCGCCCGTGTGCGATTGCACATCGCATCGAACAGTTCCAGCAGCTCGGGCATCCGCTCGGTGACGGCTGCTCGCTGGCGGTCGACGGTGGCCTCGTCGCCGCGCACGACGGGACCGGTCAGCGCGGCTGGTGCGCCGACCGATGCCCAGTTGTCGACTGCTGCTCTGATCAGTGGCACCAGCACGCTGCGGTCTGCGCCCGCTGTATGCATCATCGATTCAGCTGCGTCCTCCAGCGTGACCAAGAAGTTCGACGCGATCGATGCGGCGGCGTGGTACGCAGCGCGATCGGCGTCGGCGATCTGGAACGCCTGCATTCCCAACTCGTCGGCGAAGTGCCGAGCCACCATCAGGGCACGTGTCGTCGTGCCGGCTATGGCTGCTCCGGCACCTGCAAAGCTGGCCCCGTGGTGAGTGACGGTCATCAGCGGATGGACGGCGAAGGCTTCGTGGTCACCCAGCACGTCCAGCCCCAGCGAGCCGGCGCAATGCCCCACCATTCGCCCCGGACGAATCATCGGTGCGGCTGATCCGATCTCGCCATCGGGCACCGCCAGCAGCACGACATCGAACTCCGCGCCGTCGAAAGCGCGGCCGAACGGACCTTCCAGCCACGGCAACGCGGCGACGAGGGCGCGACCCATGCGGCCGGCGCCGACCACCGCGCACCGCCCAATCGGCGACACGGGCCGGGCGGTCGGCAACGCGTCGTTCATCGTCGGTCGTTCATCAGCCGTCGCTCATCGGTGCTTCCTAGATCCGTTCGATGATGGTGGCGGTTCCCATGCCGCCGCCGGTGCACATGGTGACCAAGCCGGTCGACAGGTCGCGCCGCTCGAGTTCGTCGACCAGCGTTCCGATCAGCATGCCGCCCGTTGCTCCGATCGGGTGCCCCAGCGCCATCGCACCTCCGTTGACGTTCACCTTGTCCCACGACACGCCGGTGTCGCGCAGAAACTTCAGGACCACAGCAGCAAACGCCTCGTTGACCTCGAACAGATCGATGTCGTCGAAGGTCATGCCTGCCTTCTTGACGCACTTCGTCGCTGCCGGGCCGGGCGCAGTCAACATGATGACCGGCTCGGTACCGGCCACTGCAGTCATCACGATCTTGGCTCGGGGTGTCATCCCGTGGGCCTTGGCGTACTCGGGCGAGACGACCAGCACCGCCGACGCCCCATCGACAACACCCGACGAGTTGCCGGCGTGGTGCACATGCTCGAGGTGATCGAGCTGCGGGTATGCCAGCAGAGCCGTCTGATCGATGGACAGCGCCTGACCCGACGGCACATGTGCACCCATGCCGGCGAAGCTGGGCGGCAACTTGGCCAGATCGGCGGCCGTCGTGCCGGGGCGAGGAAACTCGTCGTGGTCCAGCGCCAACGTGCCGTCGTCGTGGAAGATCGGCACCAGCGCCCGTTCGAAGCGCCCCTCGGTGATGGCGACGTGCGCGCGGTTCTGGCTGTCTTCGGCCAGCGAATCGCACTGCTCGCGCGTGAAGCCCTCGAGCGTTGCGATCAGATCGGCCGAGATGCCTTGGGCGACCAGCGCGTACTGGTCGCGCAGGTGGTTGTTGTTGGCGGTGAATCCATCGACGTGCATCGGTGACGGGCGGGACATCGATTCGACACCACCGCTGACAACCAGATCTTGGAAGCCCGCCAGGATGCCCGCTGCGGCGAAGTTCACTGCCTGCTGTCCTGATCCGCAGAAGCGGTTCAGCGTGACGCCCGGCGCCTCGATCGACCAACCGGCGTCCAGCGCGGCCATGCGGGCGATGTCCATCGAATGGTCTCCGCTTCCCGCGCCACAACCCATGACCACGTCGTCGACCTCGGCCGTGTCGAAACCGTTGCGCGCCTGCAGCGCGTTCAGCACCTGAGCCAGGATGCGCTGGGGGTGAATCGGGTGCAGCGACCCGGTGTCCTTGCCCTTGCCGCGTGGCGATCGCACCGCGTCGATGATCCAGGCTTCGCGTTCCACAATGATTCCTCTCTCGCGCCGCACCCTGGGGGAGCTGCGGGCTCGTCGTCCGGCACGCTATGCAGCCAGCACCCCCTCGTCCGAGTCGAAGCGCCGGCGCGGTCCCCGGGCCCGAGTTCTGGTCCGTGAACGTGCTGCGGACAACGTCCTGGCGGACCGGAACGTTGTGGTTTCTGGTTACCGGGTCGCCGGCTGGTTTCCGGTCCGCGAACGTGTTGCGGACAACGTCCTGGCGGACCGGAACCCGGTGACCGTGTGGTTGGGGGCGTGACCGTCTGGCGGCGGTCGGTGTGACCGATGTCCGCGGGTCGGAGTCGTCTTCGGTCTGAGTGAGTCCTCACTCACCCGGTAGGTTCGCTGCGTGGGGACAAGCAGGGGAGCCATCACCGATGTTGCGGCACCGTCGCGACGCGCTGCCGCGTTGCCGCCGGCCGAGCGCCGCGCCGCCATCGTCGCGGCCACATTGCCACTCATGTTGCAGTACGGCGTCGGCGTGTCGACCCGGCAGATCGCCGAGGCGGCCGGTATTGCCGAAGGCACGATCTTCCGCGTCTTCCCCGACAAGGAATCGTTGGTCACGGCCGTGGTCCAGTCGGCGTTCGATCCAGCGCCGGTCGAGCGGGCGCTGGCGGCAATCGATGCGTCGTTGCCCTTCGAGGCTCGTCTGACCGAAGCCGTCGTCATCATGCAGCGCCGGCTGCGCGACATCTGGAACATCACCGCCGCTGTCGGTGTGCCCAGTTCGCCACCTGCGCCGCGTCGCCGCATCAATGAGTTCGCAGCTCTGACAGCACTGTTCGAGGGCCAGCGCCATCAGCTGTCTCGTCCCCCCAAGATGGCCGCGCAGATCTTGCGCGGGCTGACCCTGGCCCTGACCCATCCAGCACTCGCTCCCGATCAGCCGGTCACGCCGGCCGAGATCGTGTCGCTGTTGCTCGATGGTGTCCGACTGGAGAAGTGATGTTGACCCGACTGCTCATCTCGCATCTGCGCCCGTACCGGCGTCTGCTGGCATTGGTGGTGGTCCTGCAATCGGTGCAGGCCATCGCCGCGCTGTACCTGCCCAGGCTGAACGCAAACATCATCGACAGGGGTGTCGCGACGGGCGACACCGGATACATCTGGACCACCGGCTCGTTCATGCTGCTGGTCACGCTGGTGCAGATCGCCTTCGCCGTCGCTGCGGTCTATGTGGGCTCGAAGGTGGCGATGAGCTTCGGTCGCGACATCCGCAACGATCTGTTCCACACGGTCACCGGCTTTTCGGCCAGGGAAGTGGCTGGGTTCGGTGCGCCCTCGCTGATCACCCGCATCACCAACGATGTCCAGCAGGTGCAGATGCTGGTGCAGATGACCTGCACGCTGCTGATTGCGGCACCCATCACGGTGGTCGGTGGCATCATCATGGCGTTGCGCGAAGACGTCACGCTGTCGTGGATCGTGGTCATCGCGATTCCGCTGCTGGTGCTCGCTGTCGGATCGGTCATCCGCCGCATGGTGCCGCAGTTCAGGGTGATGCAAGAACGCATCGACCGGTTGAACACGATCTTGCGCGAGCAGATCATCGGCATTCGCGTGGTGCGCGCATTCGTGCGCGAGCCAGACGAGGCCAAGCGCTTCGAAGGTGCCAATGGGCAGGTGACCGAAACGGCGCTGCGTGCCGGCCGCCTGATGGCGTTCATGTTCCCGACGGCCATCTTCACGGTCAACATCTGCAGCGTTGCCGTACTGTGGTTCGGCGCCAACCGCCTGTCCACCGGCGACATGCAGATCGGCGCGTTGGTGGCCTTTCTGACCTACCTCACGCAGATCCTGATGTCGGTCATGATGGCCAGCTTCATCGGCGCATTGTGGCCGCGAGCCGCCGTGTGCGCCGAGCGCCTGGTGGAAGTACTGGACACGCCGTCGTCGGTCGTCATTCCCCAGCATCCGGTCATGACCGTCGAACAGCACGGCAGTGTCGAGTTCCGCGGGGTCGAGTTCCGCTACCCCGGAGCACAAGAGCCGGTGCTGGCCGACATCTCGTTCGCATGTCTGGCCGGCCAGACCACCGCCATCATCGGCAGTACCGGGTCGGGCAAGACCACCCTGATCGGCCTGATCCCACGTCTGTTCGACGCCACCGAAGGGCATGTGCTGGTCGATGGTGTCGATGTGCGCCAACTGGACCCCGAGGTGCTGTGGAGTCGAGTCGGTCTGGTACCGCAAAAGCCGTATCTGTTCTCGGGCACGGTCGCCAGCAACCTGCGCTACGGCAAGGACGACGCAACCGAAGCCGAGATGTGGGAGGCCTTGACCGTTGCCCAGGCCGCCGACTTCGTGCGCGCCATGCCCGGTGGTCTGGACGCCCAGATCGTGCAGGGTGGGTCGAACGTTTCGGGCGGCCAGCGGCAACGTCTGGCCATCGCCCGAGCCTTGGTTCGCAAGCCCGAGGTGTACCTGTTCGACGACTCGTTCTCTGCGCTCGACCTTGCCACCGATGCCCGGTTGCGCGCGGCGTTGGCGCCGTACACCGCGAATTCGGCGGTGCTGATCGTCGGTCAGCGAGTGTCGACCATCGCAGGAGCCGACCAGATCATCGTGCTGGAGGACGGCGTCATGGTCGGTATCGGGCCACACGACGAACTCCTTCAGCACTGCCCGACATACGCCGAGATCGTCGCGTCGCAGATGAGTGCCGAGGAGGCAGCGTGAGCACCGACGAAGCACAGCAGACCGGCGCCAGTGCCATTGCCCGTGCGGGCACCGTCGATGGCGAAGCCGAGAGCGCGGCCGACAGCCACACCGTCACCCAGACCGGGGCGCCGCCCGTCAGACCACCGCTGAACGAGCGGCCAGGTGTCGGTGGACGATGGAACTCGGTGGGTGTTCCCGGCGAGAAGTCGAAAGACTTCAAGGCGGCCAGCGGTCGATTGATCGAACGGTTGCGTCCCGAGCGAATCGGCGTGATCGTGGTGCTGCTGATGGCACTGACCAGCGTGACCATGGTGGTCCTCGGCCCGAAGATCCTCGGCCACGCAACCGACATCATCTTCGACGGCATCACCCGGCGAAACGGGCGTGCGGGAATCGACTTCGGCGAACTGCACAACGTGCTGTACATCGTTGTGGCGCTGTATGTCGCATCCTTCGTCCTGTCGTACCTGCAGGCCTTCGTCTTGGCCGGCATCGTGCAACGCACCATGTTCCGGCTGCGATCCGACGTCGAGGACAAGCTCAGCCGTCTGCCGCTGGGATGGGTGGATCGGCAGCCTCGCGGCGACCTGCTCAGTCGCGTCACCAACGACATCGACAACGTTGCCCAGAGCTTGCAACAAACGCTCAGTCAACTGCTGACGTCGGCCCTGACCATCGTGGGTGTGTTGGTGATGATGTTCGTGATCTCACCGTTGCTGGCCATGGTGGCCGTCGTCACGGTTCCGTTGTCGTTGCTGGGCATGCGCGCCATCGCCAAGCGCTCGAAGAAGAAGTTCATGGCGCAGTGGCGCCACACCGGTGATCTGAATGCTCTGGTCGAAGAGACGTTCACCGGTCATGCGGTGGTGAAGGCGTTCGGCCGCCAGCGCGAGGTCGAGGAACGCTTCCGTCAGACCAACGATGCCCTGTACGAGGCGAGCTTCGGCGCCCAGTACGTCTCGGGCTCGATCCAACCCGTCATGATGTTCCTGGGCAACGTCAACTATGTCGCCATCGCAGTGATCGGTGGCTTGCGAGTGTCGTCAGGCGCGATCGGCTTGGGCGATGTTCAAGCGTTCATCCAGTACTCGCGGCAGTTCACGCAACCGCTCACGCAATTCGCGTCGATGATCAACGTGCTGCAGTCGGGCATCGCCTCGGCCGAGCGGGTGTTCCAGCTGTTGGATGCTCCAGAACAGGAACCGGAGGACGATGTGCCGGCGGCACCCGCCAAGGGCCTGGTCGAGTTCGATCGCGTGTCGTTCTCGTACGATCGCGCTCGTCCACTGATCGACGACCTCTCACTGGTGGCCGAACCCGGCAAGACCGTGGCCATCGTGGGACCGACTGGTGCGGGCAAGACCACGCTGGTCAACCTGATCATGAGGTTCTACGAACTCGATGGCGGTTGCATCAGGCTGGACGGCATCGACATCGCCACCATGCCCCGACGACAGCTGCGCCAGAACATCGGCATGGTGTTGCAGGACACCTGGCTGTTCGGCGGCACCATCCGCGACAACATCGCCTACGGCAACCTGGACGCCACCAACGACCAGGTCATGGCAGCGGCTCGGGCCACGTACGTCGACCGGTTCGTGCATTCGTTGCCCGACGGCTACGACACCATCATCGACGACGAGGGCAGCAACGTCAGCGCCGGCGAGAAGCAGTTGTTGACGATCGCTCGCGCGTTTCTGGCCGACCCAGCCATCCTGATCCTCGACGAAGCCACCAGCTCGGTGGACACCAGAACCGAAGTGCTCATCCAGCGTGCAATGGCCGCCCTCCGCTCGCAACGCACCAGCTTCGTCATCGCCCACCGGCTCTCGACCATTCGCGACGCCGACGTGATCTTGGTGATGGATGCCGGACGCATCGTCGAGCAGGGCACGCACCATCAACTGCTGGCCCAGGGCGGCGCCTACTTCCATCTGTATCAGGCGCAGTTCGCGGCTGCCGCCACCGACGTGGCCTGACCGGATCTCTCGGTCGGCAAGGTTCAGTCTGCCGACGTCAGTCTGACGATCTCAGTCCGACGCTGACGATTGGGCGGCGCGCAGCCGGCTAGCCATCGACGTCAGCATGCCGACGGCTAACTTCGGCTCGGTCTCCACCAACCGCAGCAAATCCTTGCGGCCGATGACCATGACTTCGATGTCGGTGTCGGAGGTGACCGTTGCCGTGCGCTCGGCGCCGTCGAGGACGGCCATCTCGCCGAAGAACTCACCTGGTCCCAGCTTCGCGGCGCGCCGACCGGTGCGGCGAACGGTGGCGGTGCCGTCCAGGATCACGAAGAACGAGGTGCCCGGCTCGCCCGATCGGACGATGTCGGTGTGAGCTGAAAATCGCTGATGTGTGGCCAGATCGGCGATGCGCCCCAGATGACGTTTCGACAATCCGTGCAGCAGCGGCACCGTCGTCAAAACGTTCAGCCACGACCGACCCATCGCCACCGGCTTCTTCTCGCGTTCGGCCATGATCTCCCCGTCTCGGTGTCACTCCGGCACCAACGGCGAATCTAGTGCTACACCGACTGAGGGGGATGACGCTCAGGAATCAGCATCACCGAACGAGGCCGTCGACCACACTTCGTTGGTCCCGCTGACGACGAGGGCGACTGTCCGCACCTGGCTGTCGGTCGTGGTCGGCAACGGCACGACCCATGC
>JANNFQ010000479.1:0-15647 GCA_031380045.1 Acidimicrobiaceae bacterium | reverse complement strand
GGGCCGCAAGATGCGGGTGGACGAGGCCGGCGACGACGACGCTGAAGGTCACAGCCTCTCACGCAAGATGAAGTGATCAGTTCGAAGCCCGGGAGCGACCATGGTGGCGCTCCCGGGCTTTGTCGCGTCCTGGGGTCAAGTACAGACCTTCGGTACGCGCGCAAGTACAGACCTCCGGTGCGCGCGACAGCAGCGACGCCGAGTGCTCGGCGTCGCTGCTGAAAGCGTTGGACTTGTTGCTGGGCTAGAAGCGGGGGCCTGCTCCATAGCGGTACTTCATGCTGGCCGAGTCGGTCGTGCGCGGCGAGCCGCCCACCCGCACGTAGCGACGGACCTTGCCCTCGCCATCGCTGACTTCGACCACATCGTTGTGCAGTTCGACCAGCCGACCCGGTCGCCAGATGTGGCCCTCGGCGTCGTCGTCATCCGCCACGTTGTCCTCCGACTCGGTCGAGCTGAGGATCAGCACGTGGCCTTCGACGCTGATGTCCAGTGCCATCGGACCCGCTGCAACCAGCCGACCGGCACGTGGACGGTCGTTGCGGGGACGAGTGGCGTCCAGCGGACCGCCAGCCTGCATGCGCACGTGGCCCTCTGCATCGTCGAGCTCTTCCGTCACATCGAAGCTCTCCACCTTGATGTTCATGGCGACTCCCTTCCGTCTGACGAGACGCTGTCTCGTCGGGTTGTACATCTGATGAGCACATGATGCGCCCGACGACCGGTCTGGACTGTTCGCGGTTCGACACGCCGACTGTAACGACGCGCACACAAGGCCCAGAACGGTCAAGCGTGGAACCCCGACCTACGCAGGTGGCCGATGCCGGCAAAGCACAAGCCCGGCTGACGTCGAACTGAGCTGGCTCAGAACGTGTTGGTGACGGCTCCGGTCTCGGCACCCTGCACCAGCTTGGCGTACTTGCCCAACACGCCACGGGTGTAGCGCGGCGGATTGGGCGACCACGAGGCGCGGCGTTTGGCCAGTTCGCCGTCGTCGACCACCAGGTCCAGCGTCTTGCCGTTGATGTCGACGCGGATCGTGTCGCCATCGTGCACGAAGGCGATGGGCCCGCCGTCGACGGCCTCGGGTGCCACGTGCCCGATGCAGAAACCCCACGTGCCGCCGCTGAAGCGACCGTCGGTGATCAGCGCACAATCGGCACCGCGGCCGGCGCCTTTCAGCGCCCCCGTGATGGCCAGCATTTCGCGCATGCCTGGCCCACCCTTCGGACCTTCGTAGCGGATGACCAACACGGTGCCGGGCAGGATGGAACCCGACAGAATTGCCTCCATTGCACCGTCTTCGCCGTCGAACACGCGTGCAGGGCCCGAGAACTGCTTCTGCTGTTGACTGAGGCCCGCCACCTTGACCACCGAACCCTTCGGTGACAGCGAGCCGGTCAGCACCACGATGCCGCCCTCGGTGTGGATCGGCTGATCGAGTGGATACACCACGACACCATCGGGCCGGGGTGGATCGATCTCGGCCAGGTTCTCGGCCATCGTCTTTCCGGTCACCGTCAACACGTCGCCGTCCATCAGCCCGGCGTCCAGCAGATGCTTCATGACCATCGGCACTCCACCCACACGGTCGAGGTCGCTCATGTGAAACTTGCCGCCCGGCTTCATGTCGGCGATGTGCGGCACCTTGGCGGCAATGCGATTGAAGTCTTCCAGCTCCAGGTCGACCTCGGCCTCGTGCGCCAGCGCCAACAGGTGCAGCACCGCGTTGGTCGAGCCACCCAACGCCGAGGTGACCGCAATCGCGTTCAGGAACGCCGGCTTGGTCATGATCATGCGCGGCGTGATGCCCAACCGCAGCATGTTGACCACAGCTTCACCGGCCCGGTAAGCATCGTGCTCGCGGCGGCTGTCGATGGCGGGCGGCGACGCCGTGCCCGGCAACGACATGCCGATTGCCTCGGCGATGGAGCTCATGGTGTTCGCAGTGAACATGCCGCCGCATGCACCCTCGCCCGGACACGCCTTGCGTTCGATCTCACCCAGTTCGGCTTCGGTGATCTTGCCCAAGGCACAGGCCCCAATGGCTTCGAACACGCTGGTGATGTCCAGCGACGTGCCGTTGTGGTCGCCCGGCATGATCGAGCCGTTGTAGACGAAGACGCTGGCCAGATCGAGACGAGCCGCAGCCATCAGCATGGCGGGGATGCTCTTGTCGCAACCGGCCAGACCGACAAAGCCGTCCATGCGCTCGGCATGCACCACGGTCTCGACCGAATCGGTGATGACCTCGCGGCTGACCAGCGATGCACGCATCCCTTCGTGGCCCATGCTGATGCCATCGCTGACCGTGATGGTGCCGAACTCCAGCGGGAACCCGCCTGCGGCACGCACACCTTCCTTGGTGTGGATGGCCAGCTTGCGCAACGTCATGTTGCACGGCGTCACCTCGTTCCACGCCGATGCAATGCCGATCTGCGGCTTGACCCAATCGTCGTCGGTCATGCCGACCGCCCGCAGCATGGCGCGGGCCGCAGCCTTTTGGATGCCGTCGGTCACGTCACGGCTCCGGGGTTTGATGTCGACGGGAGTGCCGGGCTCATTGGTCGCTGCAGACATGACCTCAAGCTACCGCGCTGCCCGCCGACGGCTCCTGCTGCAATACCAGAGGCCCAACACCAGAGGCGCATTACCAGAGCTGCATTGCACCGGTCAGCGAGGCCGGTGCCGAATTCTCGCCTGGGGCTAGGGTGCGCCCTCGTGTCGAACCCCGCAGACGACCCACAGGTGACGCCCGATCACATCGGGGCCGCTCGGGCGCGCATCTCGCCGTACATCCGTCGAACGCCGATCATCTCCACCCGGCCCGGCGAGCTGGGCCTGGGCCACGGCGTCGCCCTGAAGCTGGAGCTGTTGCAGTACGCAGGTTCGTTCAAGTCGCGGGGTGCGTTCAATCGGATCCTGGCGGCAGAGAACATTCCCGAAGCCGGTCTGATCGCTGCATCGGGCGGCAACCACGGCGCAGCCGTGGCATTCGCCGCGCACCGCCTGGGCCACCAGGCCGAGATCTTCGTGCCATCCACCAGCCCGGCGATGAAGCGCGATCGCATCTCCCAATTCGGTGCCACGGTGCGGGTCATCGAAGGCCTCTATGACGACGCTCAGGCCTCAGCAACCGAGCGTCAGGCCCAGACAGGGGCCCTGATGGTGCATCCGTTCGAACACGTTGATGTCGTCGCCGGGCAAGGCACCCTGGCCGCCGAACTCGACGATCAGCTCGACAGCTACGACACACTGGTCGTCGCCACAGGCGGCGGGGGATTCACGGCGGGCCAAGCCGCCTGGGTGCGCGACACACGACGAATCGTCAGCGTCGAGCCGGTCACCAGTCGATGCCTACAAGCCGCCATCGAAGCGGGCGAACCAGTGCCGGTCGAGGTTGCCGGGGTGGCCGCCGATTCGTTGGGTGCGCGCAGCCTGGGCAGCGTGGCATGGTCGGTGGTGCGTCACTTCGTCGATGTCGCCGTCACGGTGACCGACGACGACATCCGTTCCGCACAGCGAGCGCTGTGGGACGAGTTCCGGTTGATCGCCGAACCGGGTGGCGCAGCCGCATTGGCCGGGCTCCGGTCTGGTGCTTACGTTCCGCAGCGCGGCGAACGCGTGGTGGTGGTGGTGTGCGGTAGCAATTGCGACCCGGCAACCGTCACGGGCTGAGTCGGTCCGGCCGCCTGGACGGTCACGTCGAGCGCAGGACATCGGCCGGCGAGCAACGCGAGGCGAAACGAGCCGAAGGCGCAGCGGCGGCAAGCGCCAGCACCAGGGTTCCGGCGACGACGAGGGCCAGCCACCCGAACGGCACCGACGCCTGCCGGCCGACACCCAGTTGACCTGCGAACGACATCCAGGCGAATCGACCGGTGACGATGCCGAGCGGCACGCCTGCCAATGCGCCAACCGAAACGATCGTGATGGCTTGCCAGCGGACCGTCGCATGGATGTCGCGGCCGCTGAAGCCCAGGGATCGCAGGATGGCGAACTCGCGACGCCGGTCACGGACCGAGATCCCGATCGACAAGGCCAGGCCGATCGCCAGCATGCCGATCAGCAAGGCCCCCAAGATCATCGGCGACGACCGCAGCTCGCTGACATTGACGATCTCGGGTGAACGAACCGGCGCAGTCAGAACGATCGGATACTGGCCGTTGGCATCCCACGAGGCCATCTGGGATCGCAGGTCCCCGACGAAATCGTCGGAATCGGTGCCGCTGGACAGTCGCACCGCGACGAACGACGGCTCGGACCCAACGACAGGATCGGCGTCGACCAGGATGAAGGCACCCGTGTCCAGGCCCGTGCGATCGGCGAGGAACGCTCCGAGCGAGGGCAGGACGGCGATGCCGACGACCACGGCTGGTCGCTCACCGAAGGGCACCGAGGTAGCGGTCAACTGGTCGCCGATGTGCAGATCCAGTGCGTCGGCGGTGGCAGCACCGATCACCGCCTCGCCGGCCGACCGGGCCAAGCGTCCGGACAGGATCGGAAACTCGGTGTCGGCCGCGTTGGCGAAGCCGTAGATGACCGGCGCGGCGGCGTCGCCGAGGAAGCTCGACGAGTCGAAGGCCAGGAACGAATAGTCGTCGACGTCGTCGCGATCGAGGTCGGCTTCGACCACGTCGGCAACGGTGTCGCCGTATCCCGCGCCGGTCAGCATCGCCACGTCCCACGGCCATCCGTACGACGCCGGTCGATCGACGAACGACGTCAGATCAAAGCCGAACACGATGGCCGTCACGCCCGCCGTCGTCGCAACGACGCAGCCGACCAGAACTGCCGAGCTGGCGCCCCCGCGACGCGATCCCATCGCGGCGGAGATGCCGGTCGTGACCTGTGGCCGGCTGCCGTGCACGAGGAACCGCATGACCTTCGCCGGACGGTCGGTGCGCGTGGGCTCGTCACCTGCGTCGCGCGATGTGCGAATGGCCGTGACAGCGACGATCGAGGCGATGAACGCCGTCAGCACGCCGATCGCCGGAAGTGTGACCGCCGCCGGAAGACTGAATCCGGCAGACGGCTGCACGGCGCGCACGCTGCCCAGCGGACCGATCGGTGACACGCACAACGCCACGATTGCCGCACCCGTCAGACCGATTGCCGCAGCTGCGAAAAGCGGCGTCGCGGACCACGCCGCGCGTTGGGCGCGCGTCGCACCGATCGCCATCAGGCTGCGATGGGCTGCGGCATTGCGCCGCAGCAGGCGCGCCATGATCAACGCCGCGCTGGCCAGAGTCGCCAACGCGGCCACCGCCGCAAAGACCATCAACGCGGCGATGGTGGGGCGCGTGGTCTGACGAACGGCGTCGTCCTGCACGTTGCGGTCCTGCGAGACGTAGAAGTACCCGCTCCGGTTGTCGACCACCGCTGGTGGCAGATCGGGAGTGAGACGTGCTGATGCGGCTGCGAACTGGCTGCGAATCGACTCTGCTTCGAAACCCGGCAAGAGATTGATGGAGTAGTAGTGGTACTGGCTGCTGCACGCCTGCGGAAACGAGGCGGCGATCGCTTCGTCGTCGGTCATGTCGGGGCGCAGCTCAGTCAGGCAGTCGTACCGTTCTGTCACATCGGCGCTGACGATCAGCCGCTGGCGGGGATACAACTCGTCCGGCAAGACCTCGTCGGGCAGCACACCGAAACCGCTGATCCGCAATGACTCGACCCCCAATGGCGAGACGATGTCGGTCGGCGCGATGTCTGCCACGAACAAGGTGATCGACAGGAATGCGACGTCGATCGTGTCGCCCACGTGCAGCGAACGTCCCTCGATCTCCTCGAGCGTCGACCGGTAGTCGTCACTGACAAAGACCTCTCGCTGACCCGACGGAACGCGTCCTGTCCTGACAGCGGGCCGATCGACATCGGTGAATCGGCCGTCGCTGGAACCGAGCACCTGCAGCCATGAGTCGCTGCCCACCGCCTCAGCCATCGGCGTCGGCTCGGTGATGCTGACCGTCCCGAGGAGCAGCGAGCTGCGGCGAACCGTCTCGATGCCGTCGAAGCCACGGATCGCCTCGTCCATCGCCTGGGTCGAGACGCTGGGGTTCACCACGACCTCGGCCACGTCGGCACGATCGATGTAGTCGGGATACGCGCGGTCGGTCCGGTACGCGGCGACTGCGGCACCGATGGCCGCCCCGCATCCCAGGGCGATGACCAGCACGATGCCGAGCAGGCCCGCATGCCCTCCGCCGAGTTCTCTGTTGGCCAGGCTGCCAGCCGTGACGCGAGCACGCGCGCGCATCACTCAGTCCTCAGTTGGTCGGCCAGCCGCATCTTGACCACCTGTCGACCCGGCCAGATGGCCAGAAGGTTCACGACGAGCAGCGCAGCGGGTGCGCTGATGAGGATGGCCGGCAGGTCGAACGGCGCCACGAACTCGAGCGGCACCTTGGCCGAGACCCAACGCCAGCCCTCGCGACCGACGATGACACCCAGTGGCACGCCCAGGGCCAGACCGAACACTGCAACCGAGGTGCTCTGTGCGTTCAACACCAGCCGCAAGGATCGGCGGTTCAGACCGAGCGCACGCAGCACCGCGAAGTCGCGGTTGCGTCTGCGCACCGTCGTTGCCAGCACATGCGTCAGCGAAGCGATGGCCAGCACGGCCAGGAATCCGGCCAGCGCCACCGGCAATGTGCGTACCTCGCCGAGGTTGGTGAGCTCGATGGGGATGTCGGACGGGGACGCAAATCCGCGGCCGTCACTCGCCAGCACAGCGTTGATCGACTCGACCGCTCGGTCGGTGTCGCCGCGTGGGCCGTCGAGTGCCATCCACGACTCGATGAACGTCTCGTCGGTCACCGTCAAAGACATCACCTCATCGAAGTCGGCGGGCATCAGCCACGCGCCCTCCGTCAGACCGGCATGCACCTCGGGCGGGAACAGGGCGATGCCGACCACCGTGGCCGCGCTCCCGAGCACATCGAGAGTGACGGTGTCGCCGATCGCAGCATCGAGCGCCGACGATGTATCGGGGCCCAGCACCACCTCGCCGTCGACCCTGGGTGCGCGACCCGACGTGAGGGTCAGACCGACGTCGGCAGATCGACCTGGCTCGGGCGATCTGACGGCCAACGCCTGCACACCCAAGCCCGAGATCGGGACGCTACCCCGCGACAGCTGCGCCATGCGAAATGCCGGTCCGGCTGCCTGCTCGACGCTGGACACCCAGTCGCTGTCAAATCGCTGGCCGGCGTCCAGTGGGTCCGGCTGTCGCACCTCGATGTCCCAGGCCACCCCGGCCCGCTCGGGGTTCGCCAACGATTCGTCGATGCCACGGTTGATCGTCAACGTGCCGACGATGCCGGCGATCCCGACGACGGCCGCGACCAGCGCGGGTCGCACCGGCAGCCGCCGCGCACCGGACCCCGAGTCGAACGCCATCGTCGTGCCCAGACCGACCGACACGGGCGCCTGACGTCGCACGGCGCTGATGATGCGCGGCACCTTCGCCGCCGACGACCGTCGAGTCGGCGATGTCGTCTTCTGCACGGTCCATGCAACCGCCCCGACGATCAGCAGTTCCATCACGACCAAACCCGTGATCAGCAATCCCGAGTAGGCGTGCACACCGACATCGGGGTCCACGCGGCGACCCATGCCAACGGGGAAGATCTGCGACGCAAGGATGGCAGTGGTCAACATCGCCACGGCCGAGACCGCCATCGGGACGACATGCGACCTGGTGCCGGCGATGGTCACCTGCCGGCGCGTCATGCCCAGTGCCATCAGCGATGACGCGTCGTCTTCGATGACGGCCGCCGATCGGCCCAGGGCCTGCGCCACCAGCAACCCGCCGGCGATGGCAATCACACCGGCCAGCAGCGCGAGCGCGCTCGATTCGACTCCGAGCGTGGCATCGACGCGCCGGGACGCGGCATTCAGGTCGAACATCGGCACGCCCGGCCCGATGGCGTCGGCAACATCGCGACGCAGATCGTCGACGTCGCCGATCGGATCGCGCAGCTCGACATCGGCGTTCGGGATGCTGGCGACCTCGTCCCCGTACTTCGTGAAGTAGCCCGGTGACACGTACACCTGCTCCGTGAAGAGAAACTGGTTGACGGTCCTGACGGCGCCGACCACGGTCAGTTCGACGACGGGACCGCCGGCGGGGCCCTCGTCGCCCTCGCTGAGCTGGTCGAGCGACGCAGCCCTGAACGTCGCCTTCGTCCCGATCGGCACCTCGTCGAGCAGCGAATCCGAGACCACCACCTCGGCGGGCGATGCGGGGTCGTACATCCGGCCCGCCGTGACGACCTGCGAGCCGGGCTCGCCCATCCAGCCTCCTTCGTCGTAGGTGAACAGCACGGCGTCGGATTGACCGTCGAGCTCGCCGAACAGCAGCCGCCACACGGCCAGCTCCTCGACTTCCGGTCGAGTGCGAAGTTCGGTGAAGTCGGGGTCGATGTACCCGCCAGAGCTGGTGAAGACCGTCACGTCTGGCGCGTCGGTGGCCTTGTGCAGCCGGACCAGCGCCGAGTCGGTGCGACGTGCACCGGCAAAGGCCGCCAGCGCCAGACCGGCGGTGATACCCACGAGCACTCCGAGCAGCGCGAGTGCGCGCCAACGGCGGCGAACATCGGATCGGACCCATGCAGAAACCGCTGATCCCCTAGGTTCCGGCATGGCTTTCACGGTATGGCACTGCCCATACACCGGCAAGGGAGACATCCACATGAAGAAGTGTGGGCAGCACCACGCCGCGACGCCCGCTCACACCCTGTCGGATCTGACCTGTGGCCGTCACGATGATCACATGCACATCGAAGGTTCCATCACCGCCGTCTCATGGATCCCGTCCGAAGCCATCACCGGTATGGCCAAGCTGCCGTTCGGGTCGGGTGTTGCGCACTACGACGCACCGCCGCCCCACGCGATCGGCGGCGAGGGCGAGACGCTGGACGAACTGCGGGCTGCCGATCGCTTCCGCTTCGCCAACGAGCTGCGGGCTCGGATCGAGCTCGACGACCACGGGCAACTGATCAGCGCCGAGTACAGCGGTGGCGGCTTGATCGGTTCGACGCGCCTGTCACTCGGCAAGCAGTTGTCAGTGGCGGCCGTACCGTTGCCCGACAAGCAGGCCGAGCCCGTGGTCGCGCCCGACCGTGTTCGATTCCTGCAGACCGCAGGAGGTCGCACCGGCGTGCCGTCGCCTCGAACTGTTGCCCGCCCGCCCTACATCCAGTACCACGCACCGATCGCCTGGTCGACGTTGTCGTTGACGATCCATTTCAACGGACGCATCGAGGGCGAACTGGTGGGGGCCAGCCCGTTTCCACGCCACTGGATCTACGACGACGGTGGCCAACTGATCGCCAAGACCGGTCTCATCGATTTCAAGTCGTGGTACCGCAACGCGTTCGGCGATTCGACGCCGTGGGGCGACCTCGATTCGCCGGCGCTGGTCACCGAGGTCGAGACCGCGCTCGAGCGCCAGCTGACCAGTTCGCTGATGCGCGGCCGCAAGCCCAAGATCGCGACGGCACAGGCCGGATCCACCATCGCCGAGCAGGGCACCAGGGGTTGCGAGATGTTCATCCTGCTGGACGGAGTAGTCGGGGTCGAGCTCGATGGCTCGGAGCTGTGCCAGATCGGCCCGGGTGCCGTGCTGGGCGAGCGGTCGACGTTGGACGGAGGCGTGCGCACCGCCACGCTGCGAGCGGTGACGCGCTGCAAGCTGGCCGTCGTGCAGCCGTCGGACGTTCCATTGGACGCCCTCCAACAGTTGGCCCAGACTCATCGTCGTGAAGACCGGGCCTGATGTGCGAATGACGACTTGCGAAGGGAGCCGGCGGTGAGCGGACCGATCACCGTGTTCCTGGCCGACGACAACATCATCGTTCGCGAAGGCGTTCGGGCCATGCTGGTGCACAACGGCGACATCGACATCGTGGGCGTCGGTGACGACTACGACTCGCTGGTGGCCGGCGCTGCCGAACACGCACCCAACGTGGTGGTCTCGGACATCCGCATGCCACCGACGTTCCAGTCAGAAGGCATCGACGGATGCAAGGAGATCCGCAAGCGGCACCCCGGCACTGGCATCGTCATCCTGTCGCAGTTCGATGATCCCGACTACGCCATCGCTCTGCTCAGTGAGGGCGCAGCAGGGTACGCGTACCTGTTGAAGGACCGCATCGCCGAGGGCGACCAATTGATCGCGGCGATCCGTGCGGTGGCCACCGGCGGCTCGATGCTGGACCCGTCGATCGTCGATGCCATGTTGCGGCCGGCCGTTCGCAAGGGCGGTTTGAGTCCCAACGAGGAATCGCTGCTGGCGATGATGGCCGAAGGCAAGCCGATCAAGGCGATCGCGCTGGCGCGCAAGAGCACGCCGGCAGCCGTCACCACCGACATCGAGCGAGTGTTCGCCAGTCTGGCCACGAGCGCGTCAGCCGGCGCGCAAGGCGCGTTGCGACGCCTCCGCATGCTGCACGAAGCGATCGTCAGTCGCGAGGAACAGGGTGAGTCGCTGTCACGGTTGCTGCCGGGTGGCGTTGCCGCAAGCCTGCTGGCGTCGGGCCGCGGCGTCGGCGAGACAGAACGGTTGACGGTGACTGTGCTGATGTCTGACATCCGTGGCTACACAACCATCGCTGAACATGCCGATCTGACGGTGCTGGCCGGTCAGCTGAACACCCACCGGGCGCAGATGAACCGGGCGATCATCGCCGAGGGCGGCACCGTCATGCAGTACGTCGGTGACGCCGTGATGGCCGTGTTCGGAGCGCCCAACGCCAGTACCGACCATGCCGATCGCGCGCTCGCTGCCGCACACGCCATGCACGCCGCGCAGCACACCGTCAACGAACGCTGGGTGCCCGAGGGGTTGCCACCGTTCGAGATGGGCATCGGCCTGTCGACCGGAGAGGTGGCCGCAGCACTGCTGGGGTCCGAGGAGCGCGCCGAGTACACGGTGGTCGGCGACTGCGTCAACCTGTGCCAACGTTTGCAGCAGTTCGCGGCCAACGGGCAGATCGTGCTGAGCGAACCGACGTGGGACGAACTGAAGAATCCACCCGAGCACTTCGAACGGTTGTCCGAGGCCATGGTGAAGGGCCGCGACACGGCCGTGCGGCCGTATCGCGTGAGTAGTACCACCAACCTCACCGGAGACAGGCAGCCTCCCTTGCAGCCGCAGCATTGATCATGTCCAATGGCTCAAGTGATGCCAATCGCTCAAGATGAAGGAGGATCCATGAGCAACAATGCGGTCGAAGTCAAGGGCGTCTATCGCACGTTCGAAGCCGAGTTGGCGCCGGTGCGCGCGTTGCGCGGTGCCGACCTGACCGTGGCGCAGGGCGAGTTCGTCGCTGTGATGGGGCCGTCGGGATGCGGCAAGTCGACGCTCTTGAACATCATCGCCGGTCTCGATGTGCCCGACGAAGGCGAGGTGTACGTCGCCGGCCAACGGTTGACGGGCAAGACCTCCGACGAGCTGGCACCCATGCGGCGACAGCACGTGGGCATCGTGTTTCAGTTCTTCAACCTGCTCGACGGCATGACCGTGCAAGAGAACGTGGTCATGCCTGCGTTGATCGCCGGTACCAAGCGCAAACCCGCCGAAACACGCGCCCGCGACCTGCTGGACCTGTTGGGTCTGCCCGACAAGGCCAAGGCCTCACCATCGTCGCTGTCGGGTGGCCAACGGCAACGATTGGCCATTGCCCGCGCGCTGGCCAACCGGCCGACCGTGCTGCTGGCCGACGAGCCCACCGGAGCGCTGGACAGTGCCGGTGGCGAAGAGATCCTCGAACTCTTCAGGCGACTGCACGACGACAGTGGACAGACGATTCTGTTGATCACGCACGATCAGCCCGTGGCCGACGCAGCGTCGCGCATCGTGCGAATGAAGGATGGCAGCGTGGTCGATGATGGGCTGGCAGCGGAGGTCACGGCCGCTGCCTCGTCCACGTGACCGACCAGGCGCTGGCCGCGACAGTCTCAGGGGCTCGATCTGATCAGGCCGACGCGGCGGATCAGGTCGCAGTGCGCCCTGCTGTGTGTGTGGGCTCGGCGATCGTCGTGGGGGCGGTGGCGATCGTCGGGCTCGCCCACGTTGACCACCTTCAGCTGAACGATTGGATCCGCACGCTGCTGGTGGTGGCATGGGCGGCCACGGGTGCCATCGTCGGGGTCCGCCGGCCGACGTCGTTGATCTCCGCGATCGCGCTGATCGGCGCGGGGTTGGGCGCCGCTGCACTGCTGGCTGGCTCGTTCGAGGCCCGGCTGCCGCAACGGGTTGCGCTGGGCCTGCTGATCGCAGTCGGGCTGCACCTGCTGATCTCCCTTCCCGATGGTCGGCTGCGCAAACGCTCCGATCGGTCGATCGCGCTGGTCGCTGCCGGAATCGGACTGTTGGCAGGCATCGCCGCACCAGACCGTTCGTCGCAGCCCGATTGGCGGGTGTTCGCCACATTGGGGGTTCTGGCACTTGTGGTCGGCGTGCGCGTGTCGCACCGCAACTACCTGGCCGCGAACACGCTTGAC
This sequence comes from Acidimicrobiaceae bacterium, assembly GCA_031380045.1. Lineage (GTDB taxonomy): Bacteria > Actinomycetota > Acidimicrobiia > Acidimicrobiales > Ilumatobacteraceae > VFMC01. The sequence continues at coordinate 3,137 of JANNFQ010000479.1, read as the reverse complement.
AAGCGTCGGATGCAATGGGTCGGGTGGTCGATGATCGTCACCGCCGAGGTCGCACTGGCGCTGGTGGCACTTCGCCTCATCGCCGACTGGCCCGATCAGGCGAACGCAGTCGCGTTGACGACCACGACGCTCATTCCCGGTTCGATCATCGCCGGCTCTTCTGCCAAGGTGGTCGGTCGCGTCGACCGGTTGCTGACGCACACGGTGGCGCTGGCTGGTCTGACGGCCTTGGTCATCGGCGCGTACCTGGCAGTTGCGGTCTCGCTGGGCCGCAGCCTGCACGACGGCGAACGCTCGCTGCTGCTGCTGTCGATGGCCGCGGCCGTCGCTGCGGCGCTGATCTACCCGTCGCTGCGCGCCCGCTTGGCCCGTACAGCCAACCAATTGGTGTACGGCGAACGGTCCGCGCCCGACGAGGCCTTGCGCACATGGGGTTCGCGGCTCACACGTTCGATTCCTCTGGACGAGTTGCTGCTGCAGTTGGCCGAGTCGCTGCGCAAGTCGATGAGCCTGCAGGCAGCCGAGATCTACACCGGCAACGACGGTCACTACGAGGTCGCTGCCGGAGTGCCGCACCGCGAACGCGTGCCACTGATCGTCGGCGACAAAGAGCGTGCCGTCGTCGCGCGCGCCGGCGTGTCCGGTGGAACCTGGCTCGATGTGTGGCTTCCGTCGTTGGCCGGCATCAACAGCCCGTGCACTCGAGTCGCCCCTATCGCGCACGGCGGACACCTGTTGGGTCTGATCGTGCTGACCCGCCGCCCCGACGGCAATGAGTTCAGCGACGAGGACGACCGTCTGACCACCGAGCTGGCCCGCCAGGTGGGCCTGGCCCTGCACAACGTGCAGCTGGACTCGGCGCTGCAGGCATCGCTGGACGAGTTGCAGCGCACGAACGTCGCGCTGCAGGAGTCGCGGCTCAGGATCGTCAGTGCCGGCGATGCCGAGCGCCGTCGATTGGAGCGCAACCTGCACGACGGCGCACAACAGCATCTGGTGGCGCTGGCCGTGAAACTGCGAATGGTCGAGGAACTGGTCGAGGATGAGCCATCTGAAGCGATGAAGGTCATCGATGAACTTCGCACCGATCTGAAGAACACCATCGCCGAACTGCGCGCGCTGGCGCACGGCATCTTCCCTCCGCTGCTGTCGTCGGGCGGTCTGGCCGAGGCGCTGCCCGCGGCGGCGACCCGCGCTGCGCTGGACACCACAGTGGACACCATGGGCGTTGGCCGCTACAGCCCCGAGATTGAATCGACCGTCTACTTCTGTTGCCTCGAGGCGCTGCAGAACGCCAGCAAGCACGCTGGCGAAGACGCCGAGATCGCTGTGACAGTCACCGTGACCGACGGTTCGCTGGTTTTCGTCGTGACCGACGATGGCGCCGGTTTCGTGCTCGGCGATTCGCTGTTGAAGGGCCACGGTTTCGTCAACATGCAAGACCGCCTGGGCACCGTCGGTGGCTCGCTGTCGGTCGTCTCGGCGCCTGGTGCCGGCACATCGATCCGCGGCTCGATACCGCTGCCCTGATGGCTGTGCCCTGACGGGCAATCAGCGTGGGAAGTCGGGATCTCCTGATTGCTCCCACAACCGCCGCAGCAGTCGCCGACCGAAGTCATCCTTGTTCACGTAGGCGGCAGCTCCGGACGTGCGAGCCGTGGGCGGCAGGTCGGCCAGGTCGTAGGTGGACACCAGCACCACGACGATCGACGGATACATCGAGGTGATGCGAGCAGTGGCTTCGATGCCATCCATCCCACCCATGTTGATGTCCATCAGAATCAGGTCTGGCTGCAGCTCGGACGCCATGGTGACGGCCTGCTCGCCGGACTCGGCTTCGCCGATGACGTCGAAGCCGGTCGAACGCTCGACCACGTCGCGAGCAGCGACACGGAACGGCTGCTGATCGTCGACGACCATCACGTGCACGCGCCCGTCGGTTGCGTTCACGGCGCCACCCCGCGCTCGTCAGCCAGGTACAGCAGTACGGCCTTGACGCGGCGGTTCACATCGGGCTCCTGGGCCAGACCGAGTTTGGTGAACATGGAATGTGAGTGCTTCTCGATCGCTCGTTCCGACAGGAACAGGTGCGCGGCTATCGCGCTGTTCGATTTCCCGGTTGCGATCTCACCCAAGATCTCGCGCTCGCGAGCACTGAGGTGCTCGATGGGCGACTTCGGTTTGCGCGACCTGGCTGCGACCAGTTCCTCGACGATCTTCGGGTCGACCACCGAGCCACCGCGAGCCACCGCCTCGATCGCGAACAACACTTCATCGACATCGGCGACGCGATCTTTCAGCAGGTAGGCCCGAGAGTCGCTGCCGTCCTCGAACAGCGCGTGCGCATACGAGGGCGTGGAGTATTGCGACAGCACGACAACACCAACGTTGGGATGATGAGTCCGTAAGTAGCGGGCGGCCTGGATGCCTTCGTCGGTGTTGGTCGGAGGCATACGAATGTCGGTCAGCACGACGTCGGGCGGGTCGTCTGCCACCAGGGCCAACAGTTGGGGGAGATCGCCGCAGCTGCCGAGCAGATCGATGTGTTCGGCCTGGGAGAAAAGTCGAACGAGCCCGTCACGAAGCAGCACGTTGTCCTCTGCAAGTACCAGACGGATCGCCACGACTGAAAGGGTATCGACGGCAACGGCGTTGGACAGTGAGGGTAGCCACACTTGTGCCTGGTCACCGGGCCGGCAGCGGTGATGGTCAGCGACGGCGGGCGATGTACAGGACGGTGATGTACCGACGATCGATGACGCCACCGAAATGATCATCGACGATCGCGGCGATGTCATCCAGCGCCCTCGACCGATCGGGCTCGGGCAGGGTCGACCAGTCCGAGAAGCGGGCGAACAGCCCGCGCAATGAAGCGCCGTCATGGCACTTCGGCCACTCGAAGGTCTCGATGCGCTCGACCGCAAAGTATCCGCCGGCCTCGATCTCGGCGCGACGCTGTGGCTCGTCCTGCGCGTAGATGATCGAGTCCATGCGCTCGGCGGTCTGGAACCGTTGACTGATCGGGCGCAACCGTTCCGCGAACGCGGCGTCGTTCGGTCCGACGTCGCGGAACACGTTCCACCACAGGGCCAGCCATCCAGCCGGCGCGACCAGCGCGGCCAGCCTCGAGATGCCGA
>JANNFQ010000452.1:0-4449 GCA_031380045.1 Acidimicrobiaceae bacterium | reverse complement strand
CGACAGCAGCACGAGAATCACCAGGAAGACGACACCGACAACACCAATGATTTGGCCAGAGCTCATGGAGCGACTCTAGGCACGCAGCGACGAAACCCGCCGATCATCGATTGATGATCGTGGGGATGGACCGTCCACGTGCTGCTCCACTCTCGCGGCGTGGTCCACAGCGTGCCGGGTGAAATGTCGTAGACGCCGTCGCCGTGTTCGATGGTTGCGCGGCCCGCCACCATGTACATCGATTCGTTCTCGCCGCTCGACCGTCCCCCGAAACGGCCGGGTGTGCACTCCCACACGCCGACTTGCACATGCCCGTCGTCGAGCATCGGCCAATCTGCGGTCAACGCGCCGGCGGGGTGTTCAGGATCGACCGGACCTGTCGGGCGCAATGGGGTGTCGAGGATGGACGGCGTGTACACGGGCGACAGTCAACCAGACTGCGCCACGAGGCCAGAACGACGCGAACTCTGACATCGGCCGCCGATGGTCGCCCGCCCGACATACGCACCACGCGCATCCGGTTGTGCACCACGTAGTCGGACATGGCCGTTCCAGACTCGCCGGGCGAACACCAATCGCCATGTGGATCACAGGGCGGGCGTTGTAGGCTCGGCGTCCACCATCGCGGGTGTAGCTCAATGGCTAGAGTTCCAGCCTTCCAAGCTGGCTATGCGGGTTCGATTCCCGTCACCCGCTCCGTTGAAGCCCAGGTCAGAGCCCCTCGGATCTGTGCGTCGTCGCGTTCGGTGGCTGCGCGGCATTGGCGCGGCACTCAGATTGACCATCGGACCCTCAGTCCTTCACCAGTGCCGGAGCGGCCGCGCCGATCGCATCATGTCGGTGGCTTCCGCGATGTCGAACTCGTCGGCGTCGAAGCCATACGGCAACCACTCGGTCAGCTCGCCGTGTTCCTCATGCGTCGGGTCGCTGATCGCCGCCAGTAGGTTGCCGTAGCCCCACGGGCCACCGCAGTCGTCGGGCTGACAGGCACGCTTGCCGGCGAGGCAGACGGGATACGTGGCGTCGCTCTTCATCGGCTCAATCGCCTCGACGATGACGTCGTGCTCCCATCCATCACCGAAGTCGTAGGCCCACCGCATCTTCGACTTCACCGGCTCACCAAGGCCGAGGCGGCCGAGGCGCTTTCGGTGTCTGTGCGCTTCATCGAGTGATGCGTCCCGGAACGGCGCATCCGCTACGTGAAGCTCGGCAAGCTCGTCCGCATCCCGGAGAGCGGCGTGGCAGACCTCATGGAAGCCGGGGAAGTGCCGGCCAGGTGGTGAAGTCAATCGATGAGAGACCGCAGACTGGCACGGATGTCGTCGAGGGCTTCGACGGCAACGCTGCGGAGATCATCCCACGATGTCCGCCAGTTACCTTCCCAGACTCGTACGCCCAGCTGGACCTGAGCCTCAGTGGCCTTGGCGTCGGACGAACGATGCTGTTGGCCATTCCGTACGTCAAACAGAAGTCGCAGCGCGGCGATACCACGTTCGGCCTGGAGCATTTCAATGCCGTCGCGAGCCCGGAGTGCTCCTTCGAGCGCGTCGAGCTTGTGCAGCTTCGGGCTGCCGGCAACCTCGATGTCCATCTGTTTGATGACGTCCACGAGGGCAGAGCACCTCGCCTCGAACTCCTCGCGGCTGTTTGCCGACTGCCCGAGCGAGGCGATGACTGTGGCGTGTCGTAGCCGAAGCAGCGATGGTCGATTCGTCGCGAGCCTCCACGTCACGTCGAGATGGTCGAGTGCTTCCGGCAGCGCCATCGGTGGCAGCACGAACCGCTGGGCCGCGCGCTGCGGCACACCGACGACACGTTCCAATAGGCACAGATATGAACGCAGGTCCGCGACTTCGGCGAACTGACCCAGCCGGGCCTTCGATACGTTCCACGCCCACGAATCGTTCATCTCCTCGAACCCGCTCCACGTCGCAGGTTCGTGATGAAGGATGTCGCCAAGCTGCCTCGACGAGAGTGGAGTGCCGGCGCTCATGTTCGCTCTGGTCGTGAGCTCCTCGCCGCTCAGGCGAACGTCGAGCATGGAGGTCGGATTCGGCTCCAGGTCTAGACGCCTCCGTGTCGCATACCGCAGGGCGCCTACGAAGGCCCGGCCAAGTTGAGCCATCGCCTCGTCCTCGCTGTGGTGAAGGCCGTGCGCGGTGAGCGAAATCACCTCGCCTGGTTGCAGAACAGCTCCTGATCCGCTGCTCCAGATCGGACGGTAGCGATACTCCCACGAGGGCACGCCGAGGTATGCCTGTTCACCGTCGATGCCCTTCTCCGCAAGACGGAAATCGACGTACTGCCAGATCGGCCACTCGCCGCCCGACTCGCGAAAGCCTTGAGCGACGGCGCGGATGAGCGCGAGCGTTAGTTCATCGGGCCTAGCTGAAACCAAAGTCACTGCGGTGCCGCCCTACGAGGGACATGACACGGCTCGACGATTGAGAACTCATTGGGGATCGATGCTGGTGAGCACTGCTCGGACTGCTCGCAATGTGTGCGCAGCAGTGTCGAGAACGACGTTGGCTTCGCTGACCCCGACGTCCGGGATATCTGCCGGATAGCGAGCGTCGACGGCCCAAGGATCAAGAAGCGAGAGTTCCACAGATTCGAGTTCCGCCCGAAGCCGGTCTGACGTGAGGAGAGCGAGGGCGAGCAGGTCATGTGTACGTGGGAAGGGTGTTCCCGCAGCCGCCAGTGCGGCCTTCACGGCCTTCTCGGCGGCCTGTTGGGCGTGAAAGCAAGCGAGCCGCGGCGGAAGACTCAGATCACCGATGAGCCGACGCGCCGCCGCAAGGTCGTCGTCGGCGAACTTGAGCCACGTAGCGGCGTCAGCCGGCATGGGCGTGCGCTCTGCGGTACACCGAACGGCCTTCGCGCATCGGCCAGTAGAGCATTGAACCGACCTGGTCGCGTCGTGCTCCGATCTCGGCCGGATCAGTGACCAAGACGTCGATCGGTGCAGCAGTCTTGATCGACCTGCGAACCTCTGCCATACGAAGCCGCTTCGCTTCGGGCTCCACATGGTCGAACACGACGAGCAGATCGATGTCGGAGTCCGGACCGTCGTCACCACGGGCTACCGATCCGAAAAGGATCACTTCGAGCGGATCCAGAGCAGCCACGAGCTCTCGTACCACAAGCGGCACGATCTCGACCAGCGTGCGTCCATCCCAACGCCCCTCGGCATCAAAGGTGTGCTGGACGGACATAGGCCCAGTGTACGGAAGGCTGCGCAACGGCCAGGTGGCATTGAGCGGCTCCGCCCTCGGCACCTTCGGTCGGGCCATCGCATCGAGGGCGGCGGCGATCGCTCGGTCGCGCTCTCTCGTCGCGTGCTGGTAGTGCAATGCCGCTCGCGCCGAACTGTGCCCGACGCGCGCCATCAGCTCCTTGGTGCTCGCACCGGTCGAGGCGGCGAGCGTGTTGCCGGTGTGGCGGAGGTCGTGGAAACGCAAGCCGTCGCAACCGACAGCCTTACGCACCGCGTTCCACTTGCCGTTCCAGTTGCCACGCCGCAGCGGTGCGCCCTTCGGACCGGTGAACACGACCGCGTTGGGTTCTGGGCCGACGTAGCGGCACATGTGGTGGGCGAGCTCGTCGACCACGAACGCCGGCATGGTGATCGTGCGTCGGCCGGCGTCGGTCTTCGGCGGGCCGAGCACCCTCGTTCCACCCGACAGCTCCAGGGCTTGCTCCACCACGTCGACCGTGCCTGCCCGCAAGTCGATGCGCTGCCGGGTGAGCGCCGTCAGCTCACCCCACCTCAGCGACCCGTAGGTGGCAAGCAGCACGAGGGCTCGCCACCGCGGATCGATTGCGTTGGCGAGCGCGTCGACCTGTGCGATCGTGGCGATCGGCCGCTCGGGCGAGCGTTCGGTGGCGGCGCCTTTGATGACGCACGGGTTCTTCACGATCAGCTCATCTTCGACAGCGGTGTTCAGGATCGTGCGCAGGAGCCGGTAGCACTTCGCTGCGGTCGTGGGTGCGAGGCCGCTCTCGTGGACGAGGTTGGCGAACCAGACACGGACCTCGGCCGTCGACAGCTTCGACAGCTCCCGTCGGCCGAGCGCCGGCACGACGTGGTTGTCGAGCTGGCTGCGGTACAGCTCGACCGTGCGAATGCGCAGGTTGTGGCGATGGACCAGCCAACGGTTCGCGTAGGCCTCGAGCGTTACCTTGCCGTTGCACGGATCGACCCAGCCGCCGCGCTGCTGGTCGGCGCCGGCGAGTAGCAGCACCCGCTCGGCGTCGGCCTTCGTGCGGAACGAACCGAGCGACACGTGCTTGCCGTCGCCAACGTAGGTGCGAGCGCGCCACGTGCCGGAGCGGTTCTGGATCACCGCCCCGCTCTCGGGTGCTCGGCGCTGGCGCTTGCGTGCCACAAGAACCATCCTACGCCGGTCGCGGCATTGGCGCGGCATTCAGAATAGCGTGCAAAGGTTC
>JANNFQ010000444.1:0-1522 GCA_031380045.1 Acidimicrobiaceae bacterium | reverse complement strand
CTGGAAGTCGTGGGCGAAGGCGTCGAAACACAAACGCAGCGCGACGCAACCGTCGCGATGGGTTGCGACTACACACAGGGGTACTTCCTCGCTCGACCGACAACCGCCGCGGGTATCAAATCCTTTTGCTAGACGGTAGGTCAGCCGGTGAGTCGATCAGCGCGCCGCTGGTCAGCCGACCGGCGGCCAAACCCTGAGCACTACGGATGTGGTGACGACCCGGGGTGGCTACTCGTTGGAACTGTCGGTTCCTTCGAACGCTGCAATCATTCGAAAGAAACGTGCCGGCTGCCCGGCCTGGCCCCTCATCGTGAGTGTTCGGCCTTGGCCTTCGATCACCAGCCGTGATGCTACGAGGGAGCCGTAGCCGCAGCAGTCCATGAACGTGACCCCTGCGAGATCGATCACCATGTCGGGGTGACTCCCGGCCGTAGATGCGACGAACAGTTGGTTGCGGCTCGCCAGGTCGAGTTCGCCTGTGAGGTGGACGACACAGCTGTTGCCCTCGCGGAACACGTTGACGAGCAGCTGCTCGTCGGGCACACCTGCAAGGGCTTCGGCAACGGGATCCGCTTGCACGGTGACGCTCATATCGCACTCCTTCAACAGAAGGCGCAACCAGAGGTCCAGAGCGACGCAACAATCGGGAGTCAGTTCACCCGATGTCAAGACCGTACACCCAAACGTGGGCTCGCGATAATGGCGTCACCCAGCGCGCAGTGAAGCCGCCGACGAGGTACATTGCCACAGACGTTCGTCGCTTCACTCCAGACCCTGGTGACGCTGCACAATCAGCGAAGGGCCGCGTGAGCGCAAACACCATGATTTCCCTCGACGTCGCTCAGCCCGACTGTCGAGTGCATTGGCCGACGAGCCGCGCGGCAGCGAGTGGCGCAGGCCGGCTGTCCGTCGATGGCGCTGTAGAGTTCTGGCCGTCGAACATCGGTCGTTGCTTCGGTCCAGTCCTTGCCGTCGGCTCAGTGATGAACGAAGAACGCAGGGCTCATGGACGGTCACATCCCTGTCTCGTCGCGTCCAACCTGTGAACGGCGACCAGTCCGGCCGTCTGGCAGTTGCGTTCGCGCGTGAAACCGCACGATCATCAACAGCTCGGCTGTGCGCGGCGTGCGTCGAGGTGCTGGCGGTGACTGGGGCGGGGATCACGATCATGGGTGGCGATCAGGCCGGGCCGATCTGTGTGTCGGATCCGAGCGTCGCCGCGTTGGAGGACTTGCAGTACACGATCGGCGAGGGCCCGTGCCGTGACGCCTTCCGTACTGGCATCTCGGTCCACGCCCCACGCCTCGACATAGGCGCATCAGCGCGATGGCCGTCATTCGTGGCACTCGCCCGCGAGTCCGGCATCGGTGCGGTGTTCGCGTACCCGCTGACCGTCGCCGGCGCGAAGGTCGGTGTGCTCACCCTGTACCAGCAAGATGAAGGAGAACTCACCGCCGCACAGCACGACGACTCGCTTGCGCTCGCCGAAGTCCTGACCGAAACTGTGCTCAGCCTCCAGGAC
>JANNFQ010000405.1:0-4315 GCA_031380045.1 Acidimicrobiaceae bacterium | reverse complement strand
GGTGGTCAGGTGCGCGATCGTCGTGCTGTCGTTCGCAGGCGGATTGGGTGTGGTGCTGTACGCGGTGCTCGCCCTGCTGTCGTCGGGCGATGTTCCCGGCGGCAACGTTCGATCCGGGTTGCGTCACCCCGACGATCAGGGTCGCAACGCCTCGGTCGCGTGCGTCACCCTGGGTGTCACGTTGGTGGTGCGCTCGTCGGGCCTGTGGCTGGGCGACGCCTTCATGTGGCCGATGATTGCGCTGGTGGCCGGCGTCGCCGTATTGGACGTGATGCGGCCCGACCCGACCACCCGGTCGGCCGACAGCGGGCCCGGCTCGTCGTTGCAGTTGGGCGAGCTGGGTTCGGGTCGCCACCCGCGACTGCGACTGATCGTGGGCGCGGGCCTGGTGGCACTAGGTCTGGCACTGGTGGGTTCTCGCCAGGGCGTGTCCAGTGGGCTACGGGTCGGTGCATGGGCAACGGCCATCACCATCGTGGGCGTCGCGCTGGTGCTGGGCCCGTGGCTGGTTCGCCTGACCCAACAGGCCACTGCCGAACGGCGCGAACGCATACGTGCCAACGAGCGCGAGGCCATGGCGGCACACCTGCACGACTCGGTGCTGCAGACGCTGGCACTCATCCAGCGCACGGCCGACGACCCGCGGCGCACCATCACATTGGCCCGGCAACAGGAACGCGAGTTGCGCGAGTGGCTGTACGGAACGGCCGCGACCACCGACGAGACCCTGGCTGCAGCGGTGCGGACGATGACCCACGAGGTCGAGACGGCCTACGACGTGCGCGTCGAACTGGTGATGGTGGGCGATGCAGCCATGGATGCAGATCTGGTGTCGGTGGTGGCGGCATTGCGCGAGGCGTGCGTGAACTCGGCCAAGCACAGTGGCGTGACGGAGATGTCGGTGTTCGTCGAGGCCGCCGCCGGCACGGTGCAGGCCTTCGTCCGCGATCGCGGGCGCGGGTTCGACCGCGACGACGCCGCCCCAGACCGGCGCGGAATCGCCCAATCGATCGAGGGTCGCATTCAGCGGCTGGGTGGCACGGCCCACGTCGAGTCGACTCCTGGCCAGGGAACCGAGGTTCGGCTCAGCGTGCCGCGCCGCGCACCGTCGACCACTGCCGGTCACAGCCAGGCGGCGATCCCGGGCAGCGGTCGATGACCCGGGTCTTCCTGGTCGACGACCACGCATTGTTCCGGGCGGGCGTCCGGTCAGAGATCGGTGAGGCGGTCGAGGTGGTCGGCGAGGCCGGCGCGGTCGACCAGGCAGTTGCCGGCATCTTGGCCACCCGTCCTGACGTCGTCGTGGTCGACGTGCATCTGCCCGGCGGTGGCGGCCGAGCGATCATCGAGCGTGTGCTCAGCGAGTGGCCCGACGCCGTGTTTCTGGCGCTGAGCGTCAGCGACTCTGCGGAAGATGTGGTTGCGGTCATCAGGGCCGGTGCGCGCGGGTACGTCACCAAGACCATCGATGCCGGTGCACTGGTCGACGCCATCACCAGGGTGCGCGATGGCGACGCAGTGTTCTCGCCGCGCCTTGCTGGATTCGTGCTCGATGCCTTCTCGGGCAACCTGCCCGCCGCCAGCGATCCAGAGCTCGACCAACTGACGGCCCGCGAGCAAGAGGTCATGCGCCTGATCGCCCGCGGCTACACGTACCGCGAGGTGGCGACCAACCTGCACTTGTCGGTGAAGACGATCGAAACCCACGTGTCTGCGGTGTTGCGCAAGCTGCAGCTGTCCAGCCGGCACGAGCTGACCGCTTGGGCCGCAGATCGGCGCCTGCTGTGACTGCCCCCAGCAACCCCGACGGGGCGCAGGTCGACTTCTCCAGCGACATGAGCTACAGCGATTACCTGCACCTCGACCAGATCTTGGCGGCGCAGCACCCGTTGTCGCCCGACCACAACGAGTTGCTCTTCATCATCCAGCACCAGACCAGCGAGTTGTGGATGAAGCTCATGCGTCACGAGCTGGCCGCAGCCATCCAGGCCATCGCTGCCGACCAGCTGCAGAGTGCGTTCAAGATGCTGTCGCGGGTCAGCCGGATCATGGAGCAACTGGTGCACGCGTGGGATGTGCTGGCCACGATGACGCCGCCCGAGTACAGCGCGATTCGCCCGTACCTGTCCAGCAGCAGCGGGTTCCAGAGCTGGCAGTACCGCTGTGTCGAGTTCACCGTTGGCAACAAGAACGCAGCCATGCTGCGCCCGCACGAGCACCGGCCTGATCTGCTGGCCGAGGTTCAGGTGGCCTGGCGTGCGCCATCGCTGTACGACGAGTCGTTGCGCCTGCTGTCGCGACGCGGCCTGCCGGTACCGGCGTCGCACGTCCAACGCGACTGGACGTTGCCGTACGCCGCCGATGCGGCTGTGGAGACGGCGTGGCTGCAGGTGTATCGAGATCCGAAGCAGTATTGGGATCTGTACCAATTGGGCGAGGAGCTGACCGATTTCGAGGACGCGTTCCGTCTGTGGCGCTTCCGGCACGTCACCACGGTGGAACGGATCATCGGGTTCAAGCGCGGCACCGGGGGTACCTCGGGCGTCGGCTACTTGCGGGCGATGCTGGATGTGGTGCTGTTTCCGGAGATCTGGTCGTTGCGCACATCGCTGTGAACCCTGGACGTGCCACTGTTCAGGCGTAGATGGCGACGATGTCGCGGGCCGCATCGGCCACGGCCGATCGCAACGCGGGCGGGCCCAGCACCTCGACGTCGGCGCCCAACGACAGCAGGTCGGCTGCGGCCGAGGCGGGCGACTCGATCAGCACGGTCGCCTCGAACCATCCGTCGGGCGCCTTGCGCCTGATCCTCAGACCGGCGGGGCGGCCGATCACCACCGCCAGTTGCCGACCACGTAGCGACAGTCGCAGATGGGCCCGGGTGCGTCCCGATGCCCTCGTCACGGGCTGCGGCACGGGCAGGTCGCGGCGGAAGTCGCCCAGCAGGGTGAAGCCACCCTGCGCACCGCGCAGCGAGTACACCGGCACGCCCGAGCCGCTCAGAGCCTCGATGTCGCGCAACACCGTGCGCCGCGAAACCTCCAGCTCGGCGGCCAGTTGGCCGGCGGTCATCCGGCCCCGTGACTGCAACAGCATCAACATCGTCACCAACCGGCCGGCGCGCATCGCCGGATCATAGGTGACACCAGATGGCACCTATGGATGTGCACACTGACACCCACATCGACCGCATCCAAGGAGCAACCATCAACATGGCACCAGCACCAGAGGGCACCGGCACCAAGGACGACCCGTGGTTGCTGACCACGCCACCCGGAACCAGCGAGTTCGAGGCCTGGCGCGAACGCCAGGCCGATCCGCCGGCGCTGGTGGTGCAGGTCGGCTCGACGCAGTTGCGCTATCACCTGCGCTGCATCGACGATCTGCACACCATGCTGCAGGACCGTGGCGACTGGATGCTGCTGGGCAATGCCGATGAGCAGAAGGAGGCCAAGCCCGACACGGTCGTGGCGTGGGGCCGGTCGGCCGACAACCCGGTCGGTGGCTGGTATGGGCTGAAGAAGGGTCTGCGGCCGTTTCGGCAACTACGTGCCGCCTGTGCTCGAGGCGTTGGGTCTGGCCGAGGTCGAGCACGGTTCGCGTCACAATCGGATGTGCTCCCCCTCGACGTAGGCCCCCACCTGCGACTACGGTCGGCGCCTTCAGGACGTGAGGGGCGCACATCCATGGGGCAGTACGACATCATCATTCGCGGTGGCACCGTGGTCGACGGCACGGGCGCCGCGTCGGTGCAGGCCGACGTGGGCATCGTCGGCGATCGCATCGCGGCCGTCCAGGCCGACCTCGACGGCACTGCCACACGTGTCATCGACGCCACGGGCAAGCTGGTCACGCCCGGCTTCGTCGACATCCACACGCACCTCGACGCGCAGCTGGCGTGGGACCCGATCGGTTCCAGCAGCTGCTACCACGGCATCACCAGCGTGGTCATGGGCAACTGCGGCGTCACGTTCGCACCGTGCAAGCCCGAAGATCGCCAGTACCTGGCCGAGCTGATGGAGAGCGTCGAAGACATTCCGCGTGATGCCATCCTGGGTGGCCTGCCGTGGGATTGGGTGACCTACGGCGAGTATCTGGCCAGCGTCGACCGCATGCCGAAGGGCCTGAACGTGGGTGGCATGGTGGGTCACTGCGCGTTGCGCCAGTACGCCATGGGCGATCGTGCGCTGGACCAAGATCCGCCCACGTCCGACGATCTGGCAGTCATGGCCGACCTGCTCGACGAGGCGATGAAGGCCGGCGCCCTGGGGTTCAGCACCAGCCGCACGTACCTGCACAAGGTGCCCGACGGCCG
>JANNFQ010000386.1:0-5707 GCA_031380045.1 Acidimicrobiaceae bacterium | reverse complement strand
TCATGGTGGCCAGGAACGAGCTCTTGGCCTCGTTCGCCCCCTCTGCGGCAGCGCGCGCCTCTTCGGCTTCGGTGAACAAGCGGGCGTTGCGCAGAGCAACACCGACGTTGGCGGCGATGGTGGATAGCAGCCGCTGATCGTTGCTGTCGTACACGCCTTCGCGCGTAGTGCTCTGCACGCTGATGACGCCTTCGCTCTGCCCGTCGACCACGATCGGCACGCCCAGGTACGACAGCGACTCCTTGCCCAGCAGCGTGGCGCCTAGCTCTTGACTGCGCCGGCTGACGTCGGAGTTCAGGATGAGCGGGTCGCCGGTCTGGATGATCGTGCTGGTCAGTCCCTCGCCGAACGGAATCGACTGGTTGTCCTCGTCGCCGTGCTGGAACTTGAAGTCGATCATGCCGCGCTGGCGATCGAGCAGCGCCACGTAGGCGATATCGGCCCGGAACACCTGAGTGATCTGCTGGCCCACCAACTGGATGAGGGCTTCGACGTCGAGCTTGCCCGAGAGCTGTTGCGACACTGTGTTGACCGTGTCGAGCTCGGCCGCGCGTTGCTGCGATTCGGCGAACAGGCGAGCGTTCTCCATTGCCACCGCCGCCGGCAACGACAGCCCCACCAGGAATTGCAGGTCGTTGTCGTTGAACGGTTGATCGGTGGTGCGCCACACGACCATTGCACCGTTGACCGTGGCACCGACCAGCAACGGCGCAACCATCAGCTTCTCGTGGTCATCGTCGTCGGTGCCGGCGATCTGCACCGAGCGAGGGTCAGCGCCGGCCTCGTTGATCATCTCGGCGCGTCCGCTGGCCAGCAGATCACCGATGATGCCCACACCTGCTTCGACGGTGACGTCGCGGATGGCTTCGGCATCGTCGCCCAACGCCACGATCGCCCGAAAGTTCGAGGTGCCCTCGTCGGGCAGGAAGATCGCGCTGGTGTCGGCACCCAGCAGTTCCTTCGCGTGGCCGGCGATGCGTTCCATCACCGTCGCCAGGTCGAGCGTGGCCGACACGTCGCGCCCCACCTCGGCCAGCGCCGCGCTCTCGCGGGTTCGCCGCTGGATCTCGTCGAACAGCCGGGCGTTCTCCAACGCGACGCCCATGCTGGATGCGATCGTTTCCAACAGACGCACCGCTGATGAGTCGAACGCGAACTCGCGCTCGTAGTCCTCGAGAATGATCGATCCGAGCACGCGGTCGCTGCCCATGATCGGCACGTTCACCAGTGACTTCGACTGGTCGGTACCCGGCACCAGCGGTATGCCCGATGCCACGAATTCGGCCGCACAGTTGATCAACAGCGGCCGACGGGTGGTGCGCAACTGATCCCAACTGCCGCCAACGGCAGGGGCAGTGGGTGGAATCTCCAGGCGCTGGCCGTGCTCGAACTCGTACAGGTAGTGCACGCGGTTCGTGGCCTCGTCGTACCACCGGATGCCGATCTCGTCGGTGTGCATGACCTCGCGGATCTTGCTGCCCACCAGATCGACGATGGCCTGGAAGCCGAGCTCGGCGGCCATGCCCTGCTGGACGCTGTTGATCACGGCCAGCTCGGCGGCGCGCTGCTCGGTCTCGTTCAGCAACCGCTGCGTCTCGGCGAACTGCCGCGCGTTCTGCAACGCCGCGCTCATCGCCCCGGCCATCGTCTCCAACAACCGCACATCCGACTCGCTGAACGCGTACTCGCGCTGGTAGTCGGTGATGGAGACCAGCCCGCGCGCTTCGCCGCCCCAGACCAGCGGCACCCACACCGCCGACTTCTCGTCGGCCGACGTGCCGGGAATACGCGTCGCGCTGGACAAACCGACCGAATCCAGGGCACCCCAAAAATCCTCGTTGATCAACATCGTCTGACGAGTGCGCATGACGTGGGCGGTGGTGCCGACGAGTTGCATGGGCTCGACAGCAATCCGCTGGCCGTTGTCGTAGATGAAGGGAAACTCGACCAGGCCGGTGGCGGGGTTGAACACGCGGATGTCGATATCGGCTTCATGGAACATCTCGCGAATCTTGTGGCCGACCGCGTCGTAGATGCCCTGCATATCCAGCTCGGCCGCCAACGCCTGCTGCACGCTGTTGACGATGGCCAGCTCGGCGGCCCGCTGCTCGGTCTCGTTCAACAGCCGTTGCGTCTCGGCAAACTGCCACGCGTTCTGCAACGCCGCGCTCATCGCCCCCGCCAAGGTCTCTAGCAACTGCACATCCGACTCACTGAACGCGTGCTCGTGTCGATAGTCGGTCAGCGCAAGCAGCCCTCGGGTGATTCCGCCCCAGACGAGCGGCACCCACACCGCAGACTTCTCGTCCGACGCCGTGCCGGGGATGACACCAGCACCCAGCTTCGTCGCTTCCTCGTCGAAGTTCTCGCCGATGACCAACGTGGCGCCTGTGGTCACGACGTGCTGCATGATGCCGTGAATCGGCATCGGATCGACGATCAGTCGCTGTCCATGCTCGTAGACGTACGGAAACTCCACCAGCCCGACTCGTGGGTCGAGAATGCGGATGTCCATCGCATGGACCTCAGGGAAGATCTGGCGGATCGTGTCACCGACTGCGTCGTAGATGCCCTGCATGTCGGACTGCGCTGCCAATGCTTGCTGCACGCTGCGGACGATGGCCAACTCGGCGGCCCGCTGCTCGTTCAGCGCGCGCAGGTGGCGGTTCTGTTCGAGAACCTCGTCGATCTCGAGCATCGCACCCCCCTCCGGAAACCGGATGCTACTGGTCTGGTGGGCACGTCGATCGGTGCTGCTTTTTACTACGACAGAGTTTCAGCGCACGTGCACCAGGGAACAGACCCACCATGATGATTCTCGGTGTGATCCTGATGTTGATTGGCTTCGTGCTTTCCGTACCAGTGCTGTGGACGATCGGCCTGATCCTGTTGATCGTTGGCGCAGTACTGATGCTGCTGGGCCGCGGCGGTCGACAGGTCGGTGGACGGGCGCACTACTACTGAGCGTCGATCTGGTACTGAGCGTCGAGTTGGGCGCGCAGCGAGAAGCGTTGGATCTTGCCGGTGGCAGTCTTCGGTAGTTCGTCCACCACGATCAGCCTGCGCGGTCGCTTGAACGGTGCCATGGCTGCTCGGCAATGTGCATCGACCGAGTCGTGGTCGATGATGTGGCCGGCGCGTGGCACGACGAAAGCGACCGTCTGCTCCAACCCATCCTCGTTGCGGGCGCCAACCACCGCTGCTTCCAGGATGTCGGGGTGCGCCACCAACACCCCCTCGACCTCGGCCGGCGACACCCAGATGCCACCGGCCTTGATCATGTCTGAATTGCGACCCAGGAACGTCCATTGATCGTCGGCAGACCGGGTGTACACGTCGCCGGTTCGCAGCCACCCGTCGTGAAACGCTGCTGCGGTGGCTTCGTCGCGCTGCCAGTAACCATCGGCGATCGACGGGCCGTGCACGTGAAGGTACCCAGCCGTGTCGGGTTGGGTGACCTCGGCGCCCTCGTCGTCGAACAGCCGCGCGGAGTAGCCGGGCACGGGGTGGCCGCTGCTGCCCGGACTTTGACTGTCGATGGTGTTCGACAGAAAGATGTGGAGTGCCTCGGTGGTACCGATGCCGTCCAACACGGGATGCCCGAAGCGCCGGCTAAACCGACGCTGCAGGTCTGGCGGTAGCGCCTCGCCCGCAGTGACGGTTGCACGCACCGACTGGAAGGCATCATCGGGCGCGTCGGTGTCCAGCAGCGCGGCAACGAAACCGGGGCTGGCGAAGAAGAGCGTCGGACGCTCGGCGCGGACGATGTCCAGGACGATGGCGGGCGTCGGCCGACGCGGTTCCAGCACGCTGGTCGCACCGGCGCCGAACGGGAACGTCAGCGAGTTGCCAAGACCGTACGCGAAGAACAACTTTGCGACGGACAGACATCGGTCGTCGGGGCCGATACCCAGAACGTGTGTGGCGTAGGAATCGAAGGTGGCCTGCGGGCTGCCGTGGCGATGGATGACGCCCTTCGGCAGGCCGGTGGTGCCCGAGCTGTACAGCCAGAACGCCGGATGTTCTGGCGACGTCGCGGCGACGCTGTGCTCTGTTGCGACGGGTACCTCGGACCACGTCACGCAGCGGATGGCGAACAACTGATCGGTCGCGCCGACGACCACTGCGTGACGGATCGACGGTGCCGCGTCGGCCATCGCATTCACGCGATCGGCGTACGCGGCCGAGATGACCACCAGGTCGGGTGCGGCATCGGCAGCGATGGCGGCCAGGTCGGGCGCCGTCGACATGGTCGAAAGCGGCACCGGCACGACGCCACAGCGCATGCATCCGAGGAACCAGCACGCGAACGCCGGATCGTCGTTCAGCACCAGCAACACTCGAGCACCCGGCACGACCGCAAGCTCGCCCAGCAGCGACTGCACCCGCCACGCATCGGCCAGCACCTCGGCGTACGTCGTCGATGTACCGGCACAGCGGATCGCCACCGAGTCGCCGCGCCCCTGGGCCACGTGGCGGTCCAGCATCCATGCCGCTGCGTTGTACCGATCCATTGCGTTCCTCCCGGCGATCAGATCTTCACGTACTCGAAGTCGGTCGGCTGACCGTGAATGCCCGTGGAGGGTGGCGCGACCCATCCGGCGATCAGTCCAGGTTCGCGCACACCGATCATCAGCGACTCCACGAACTCACGGTCGCTGGCCGACGGCAGCCACGCCGACGCGTGCTCACTGAACTCGGCCTCGCTGACCATGGTGCCCGAGGGGCTGATCCGTCGTCGCGCGAACGTGCCGACTGCTCGGTTGAAACCCACGTGGGGAAGGGTCAGCGACGCACCGACTTCGGCGAGCGCCCGGTTCCAGCGGTCGACGCCCTTCTGGCAGTCGGCGACGTAGTCGTCGCGCAACGTCTCGTTCAGTGCCGACAGCGCGATGACCTCTCGGGTCGTGATGGCGTCATCGGTGGCGTGAGGGACCAGCCGTGTGGTGTCGCGCAGCCGATGGTCGTCGTCTCGTCGCTCTTCCTGGAATCGACCTTTCAGCCCCGCCGCGAAGTAGTTGGCGGCATTGGTCGACGTCTCGGCGCCGAACAGATCCAGCGACACGGCGAAGTGGAAGTTGAGGTACCGCTGCAAGGTGGCCACGTCGATGCCGCCGAACGGACGCACGTGGTGGGTGTCGTGCTGCTTCATCAGTTGCACCGTGCGCTCGACGACCCGCCCTACCCCGGTAGCCCCCACGAACATGTGGTACGCCTCTTCCTTCAGCATGAAGTCGCATGTGCGCGACAACGGGTCGAACGCCGACTCGCGCAGCGACGCCAGCTGGAACTTGCCGTCGCGATCGGTGAAGTACGTGAACATGAAGAACGACAGCCAGTCGGGCGTCGGCTCGTTGAACGCCCCCAGGATGCGCGGCTTGTCGGCATCGCCCGAATGGCGCTCCAACATCTCGTCGGCCTCGTCGCGGCCGTCGCGGCCGAAGTATCGGTGCAGCAGGTACACCATCGCCCACAGGTGACGGCCTTCTTCCACATTCACCTGGAACAGGTTGCGCAGGTCGTACAAGCTGGGCGCGGTCAGGCACAGCTGTCGCTGCTGCTCGACCGACGCGGGCTCGGTGTCGCCCTGCACCACCAACAGCCGCCGCAGTTCCGACCGGTACTCACCCGGCACCTCGTGCCACACCGGCTTGCCCATGTGCTCGCCGAAAGCAATCTTCCGGTCGGGTTCGGCCTCGGCCAGGAA
>JANNFQ010000352.1:0-5190 GCA_031380045.1 Acidimicrobiaceae bacterium | reverse complement strand
TCGCTCCCCGAGATCGCACGGGAGCTCTATGTTTCGCCCAACACCGTGAAGACGCAGTGCAACGCGATCTACCGCAAGCTCGCCGTCACCAGTCGTCAGGCCGCCGTGCAAGCTGGCCGTCAGCACCGCCTGCTCTGAGGGCACTGCCCCCCAGATGCTGAGGATCCGCTCGATGACGAGCCGGGCCGGTGGCAGCGGGCGGCCTTGGCGAACTACCCCCTATGAAGCGTCGGCGGTCGTTGTCTCGATTGCGTCGGGAGCAGAGCTTCGGCCCTGGCCGACTCGACGGTGATGTCGAGGCTCTCGGCCTTCACGCCGGGCAGATCGATGTGCACCCATACGTCACTGCCGCGCCGGAAGGCGTCCATCGGCATCACGCCGCCGTTGTTCTGCTGCCGACCCGACAACCGGCTGAAGAGCGTGTCGAGGTCGCGGAACGGGTCTGTCTGGATCATCATGTCAACACTCCTTCTTGGTGGGGGGACAGTGCGCTGTCCCTCGAATAACTCAACATAATAGTTGGTGGTTATGTTGAGTCTCAAGACGCGATTATGTTGACACCCCGGATCGCCGCTGTCATCATCGACTCATGGCACAGAAGGGTCCGAGCCGAGCACGACGAGCGGCTGTAGCGCGCTCCGCACTGGAGGGTTGGCTGAACACACAGCAGTCGCCGAACACCCGTGCCGCATATCGCTCCGACCTCGCAACGTTCGGAAACTGGTGCGCACCTCAGGGTGCGATCCCGCTGACGGCCGATACCGCCGCACTCGTCGCCTTTCAAGCCGAGCGCGAGGCCGCGGGCGACAGCGCCTCGACTCTCCGCCGGCGATGGTCGGCGCTGTCGTCTTTCTACGACTTCGCGGTCGAACACGAGCTGCGCGCGACCAACCCCGCGGTGGGTGTCGCTCGGCCAAAGGTTGTCTCGGGAGATCCGAGCCCAACAGTGCGACTTTCCGAGGACGCTGTCGCCACCTGTCGGGTTCTGGCAGCGGCACTCGATCCTCGCCTCGAAGCACTCGTGGCACTGCTTGTGTGCGACGGACTCAAGGTGGCTGAAGCACTCGCTCTCGACATCGGCCATGTCTTCGGAAGATCGCCAACGACCACGATCGTCGTTCGGCGGCGTGGCCAATCGAAGCACGTCGTCCTCGATCCCGACAGCGCTCGCGCAGTCCGCCGCTGCTTCGGTCAGCGCCGATCCGGCCCCGTGTTCGTCAGCGAACGAACATCGAAGTCGGACACTCCGCATCGTCTGACGCGCTTCGGTGCCGACCACCTCATCCGCCAACTGCGAACCGACGACACCACCGAGCAGGTGACCGCCAACGCACTACGAAGATTTCACATCAACTCGTTTCACGCCGGCGACAGCGTCCTAGACGACATACGCGATCGCGCTGGTCTCGCCGACGTGCGGGGCGTCCAACGGTACATCGAAGCTGCGACGGCCGACTCGGACACCGAAGACGGCGCCCCGAACGATCGGTCGTAGAAGTCGGCATCGGCCATGGGCGAGGCACCCGTTCACAACGACACGCTCGACCCTCTCGCAGCCTCAGGGCCAACGAGAGCTAGACGCCGACGGGCCTCGGTCGGTCGAAGGGCGTCTCCGAGCTGTCATCGTGCTGCCAGGCGCGTATCCAGGGGATCACGCCATCGCCGCTGAGCGGTCGACTGATGAGGAACCCTTGTGCGTAGTCACAACCGAGCCGGCGCAGCTCGTCCAGTGTGGCTTGGTCCTCGACGCCTTCTGCGACGACATGCATTCCGAGGTTCTGGCCGAGCGCGATGATCGAGCGCACGATGAACGCATCCTTTTCTTGGAAAGGCATCGCCGAAACGAAGCTGCGATCGATCTTGATCTCGTCAATCGGCAGACTTCTCAATTCGGACAGCGAGAAGTACCCCGTACCGAAATCGTCGATCGACAGTCCGATGCCGAGAGCATGGAGAGCGGTGAAGACCGCAGTAGCGCTCTCGTGATCGGCGATGATTGCCGTTTCGGTGATCTCGAAGGTGAGTGAGCTACCAGCGATGTCGTATCGCTGCAAGAGTTCGGCAACGGCGGAGGGGAGGTCTGAGTCGACCAGGCTGCGCGCCGAGAGGTTGACCGAAATCGGCTGTTCGCACCCGTGATCCTTCCAGGATCGGCCTTGCTTCAGTGCCTGGTCCAGCACGGTCATCGTCAGCGGTCTGATCAGCCCCGTGTCTTCTGCGATCGGAATGAACTCGTCGGGCGGGATCAGCCCGAGTTCGGGGTGCGGCCAGCGCACAAGGGCTTCCACACCGGCAGCCCGACCGGTCGCGAGATTGACCTTCGGCTGATAGTTGACAATGAGCTGTTGACCTGCGATTGCGGCACCGAGCTCGGCTGCAAGACGAAGACGACGCTCAGTGTGCCGATCGTTCTCGAGCCGATATTCGACGACGCCCTGGTGACGCCGCTTGGCTTGGTACATCGCGACGTCGGCGTGCTGGATGAGCATGTCGGCGTCTTGTCCGTCATTGGGGAACGAGGCGATCCCGATGCTCGCGCCCAGCTGGACCGACACCCCATCGATGTCGAACGGCACGGCAAGTGCTGCCGCGATCCGAGCGGCGGTGGCCCGCGCACTATCGATCCGGCCAGTCTCGGGGACGAACACGGCGAACTCGTCCCCGCCCAGACGACTGACTGTGTCGCTATCGCGCACCACAGATCGCAATCGGGCGGCGACCTCGACCAGCAGCAAATCACCCTTGTGATGTCCGAGTGTGTCGTTGACCTCCTTGAAGCGATCCAAGTCGAACAACAGCACCGCGGCCCCGATTCTCCTGCGCCTGCCGAGACGGATCCCGTGCGTGACTCGGTCATGGAACAGCACTCGATTCGGCAGACCGGTGAGCACATCGGTCACCGCAGCGGCGGCCAAGCGACACGTGTGGGCCCTCCAACCCAACAGCGCGAACACCAGGAGGGAGAGCGCAGAGAGCACCATCAAGACCGACCCGACCCCGAGCCCATCCGAGAGCTCCGCCCTGACACTGACCTCGGTGACCACCAACCAATGATTGGCGTTATTGGGCCGAGTCTCGACCCGTTGGTAAGCGAACCGCTTGCCACCAGTCGACACAAGACCTTGTTCGGTCGCGTCTCCTGCAAGCATCTGCAGCCGGCGGTCTTCGGGATCACCGAGCGGTGCGTCATCGAGCAACGGACGGGCAAGATCGAGGATCATCGCGCCGGTGTCGGCATCGACGATCATGGTGTGAGTCGAGCCCTCGCCGTTGAGCGCCGACCGGAAGCTGTCGAGGGTGATTTCGAAGTGCAGGATCGCCTGCTGACCAACGTCGGACGGCAATGGTGTGGAGTTCGAGATCACCCACTTCCCGGTATCAGGCGAGCGGTACGGTGCAGCCTGGAAGACGTCGCCCGACTTCATCGCGAAGGTCGGCGCGAAGAACGGGTTCTCCGCCTCGCGGCTGGACAACTCCGCCGGCCCTGCCACGAGCGACCCGACGACGCGGGCGTTCTCCGCACCACTGCGGTCGATGAAGCACACCTCCCCAAGTGCCCCATCGGGATACAACGTCTCGAGATACACAAGCCCAGCGCGCACATCGTTCACCGCCTGTCCATCGGCGGCGATCCTCTCCTCACGGGTTCCCACCGCCCGGTAAAAATCTCGAAACGCCGGGTTCTGAGCGCTCACCAAGATGACCGCCCGCGCCTGATCGAAGTGCTCCCCCAGCAGTTGGCTCTGTATCGACACCTGTGCCAAGAGCCTGCGGTCAAGCGATTCGTCCGCGGCCTGGCGATTCCCGGATACCGCACTGGAAACTGCGGTCGCCAGCAGGCCGAGACCAGCCACGAGCAGCAGCCAACGGCCGACCGCCCTTGGACGGCGAAAACTGTGGGACCTGCCCGAACCTGATCCCATGACTATCTATCGACAGGAGTGGTCGAGAACTTGACACCCTCGATCTGGGGATTCCCCATCGAACATGATGGTGGCCAAAAGATGTGGCGCAACGACCTGCAACGTCTGCGACGCTCGCTTGGTGTCAATCGCCGGCCACGAGTCCCAGTGCCTTCTCGCTAGTACACCGGCCTTCAGGACGACGCGAACTCGGGTCTCGCTACGTAGTGATGCACGATGCGAATCAGTGCGCGTTCGGCTGCAGCTCTGGCGGGCCGACTGCGCGGCGGGTCATCGGCCATGCATGACCTCCCCGAGATGTTCGGCGGCTTCCTCGCCTCGAACGCCGATCGTTCGCACGTCGGCAAAGACGCGTGGCCATGGCGCAACCATGAGACCGTCGACACTTATCGCCAATCGGCGCGCCGACACGGATGGGAACGGTCTGAGCGTGAGGCGGCCCCCTTCGATCGGTCGAAGTCCCGCCGCTGCCGCCGCTGCTTCGAGGCCGAGGATCGTCTCGGCATCCACGTAGACATCGGCTGCGTTCACGGTCGTGAGGAGTGGAGCGATCACGGTCGCTGCGACGGCACCGCTCGTCGCCCACGCAACCTTTACCTTGTCCCACTTGCGCCGGTCTGCATCACACCGTCGATGGTGTCGCGCCAGGTCACCCCGATCTGCAGGCTGATCGACGGCGGCAGAGCCTCGACGGCACACGCGTAGGCGTCGAGGGTCTCCTCCACAGCAACCTCGACGGCCGCCCGGCTCGGTTCGGTTCGGTTTCCTGACCCATGCGGCCAAGCTAGAAGGGCCAGCGCCAACAGACCCGATGAATTGTCGAAAGCCCATGACTCTCGGCATCGCTGCCATCGACCGTCAGGCAGCGACGACGTTGGGAAGTGTCATTTGAACGATTCTCGCGATGTTGCGGGCGTGGTTTGCGTCGTCGATGCCACGGTGATGAGTGCCAGCCAACGGGAGACCAAGCAGATCGAGCGCCGGCGTCATGCCGCAGCGACGGACGCCCTTCCAATCGGCGAACACCTGCTTGATGTTCAAGTGGTCGCTTTCGAACTGCTCGGGAAACACCAGGCCGAACCGAGTGCAGTCCAGCCGAAACTGGCCGACGTCGAAGAAACCTCACGAGCACAGCCGGCATGGCCCAGCGCCGATCCATTCGAGGAAGCGGGCGAACACCGCCGGGAACATGTCGGCTCCATCGACATCGGCCTGCTTGATCGTCGTCAGAGCGGTGCAGAACTGGCTCAGCTTTGGCTCGACCACC
>JANNFQ010000337.1:0-6043 GCA_031380045.1 Acidimicrobiaceae bacterium | reverse complement strand
ACTGTTTGCGGCGTACAGGGCGGTGGTGGTGACGCTGGTCTTCGCGGCGATCTTGATCCAGTAGTCGCCCGACACCACCACATAGGTCTTGGCGCATGCTGGCACCCGGGCAGCCGACGTCTCGAACGAACCGGCCGTCGTCAGGCCGGACGTCGAACCAACAACCGTGCCGATGATGACGAGCGGCGTCAGTGAAGCTGCAACAGCGCGTCGCACTCGTTGCAATTGCAACTTCCTGAGTACGGCGATGCTGCAGAACGTCCGTCTCGTCGTCGATGACGACTGATCCCGCTTGCCCATGCACTTTGGTATCGGTCCACCGCGAGGCGCGCTTGAGATCCAGCTGCCAAACTCGACACATGTCATCGGTCATCGTGTGTGGTTCGGCCCGTCGTTTCGTGCAACCCGATCGCGCCATTGTCAGTCTGGGTCTCTCGGTCTTGGCCGCCGACGCTCCGGCTGCGCTCGACCAGGTCAGCGCACGTTCCCAGGTCCTGGCGGGGGTGCTGGATGGGCTCGGAATCCAGCGTTCCGATTGGGTCACCGACGGTGTCTCGGTGGCCGAGGAGCACGAGTGGCGAAAGGACGCCAACGTGTTCGTCGGCCACCGTGCCACCACCGGCATCACCGTCACGCTGGGTGACCCAGACCAGATCGCGCCACTGCTGCGCGAAGCCGTCGGAACCGCCCAGGGCCAGGTGCGCGGCATCACCTGGCAGGTCGATGCCAACAACCCGGCGCATCACGATCTGCTGGGCGAGGCTGCTCGGGACGCGCGCAGCAGGGCAATTGCTTACGTCCAGGCGCTGGGACTGACGTTAGGAGCGGTCGAGTTGATCAGCGAGGCGCCGATCTCGGTCGGACCGACTCCGGTCGCCGACATCGCACCCATGGCCCGTTCGATGAAGGCCTCGGCGTCAACGGCCGAGATGTCGGTCAGCGGCGGCCAGATCGAGCTGGCCACCGAAGTGCACGTGCGTTTCGCCGTTCTCTGACTGGTTCTGGTCTCTGAAGGTTCTGGTCTCTGACGGGTTCTGGTTTCTGACGGGTTCTGGGCGCCGGCGGCCGACTCGCACAGCCTGCTAACCAGGCAAGTCCTCGATCGTCGGGCTAGCGTTCAGGTTGTGCGAGGGCAGCGGGTACTCGTCAGCGGAATGGGCGGCGAGCTGGGCTCGCTGGTCGCGTCGTTGCTCGAGGCCGAGCCCTGGGTCGGTCAGCTGTGCGGCATCGATGTCGACCCGCCACGGCGCCGCTTGCGCAAGGCCGAGTTCCATCGCATCGAACCCTCCGATCGCGAACGGATCGTCGAT
Organism: Acidimicrobiaceae bacterium; assembly: GCA_031380045.1. Lineage (GTDB taxonomy): Bacteria > Actinomycetota > Acidimicrobiia > Acidimicrobiales > Ilumatobacteraceae > VFMC01. The sequence goes on along the minus strand of JANNFQ010000337.1, from coordinate 4,733 downwards.
GTGGTCACTGCGTTCGATCCGCATGTCCTCATCCATCTGGCCGTGTGGGAACCGCATGCGCGTGCCGGCACCAACCACGCCCGACAGTTCACCGACCAGGCGACCACATCGATCGTGGGCGCGGCCGCCGAATGCCGGTCGCTGGAGTCGATCGTGGTGCGCAGTGGCATCGAGATCTATGGGCGACGCAAGCAGTCGTTGACTCGCCCCGACGAATCGGTGGCGGCTCATCCCACATCCGACTTCGGGCAGATGGTGCAGCGCGTCGAAGCAGTGGCCGGCGCGGCCGGCTCCCGGGTAGGGGTCGCCGTCGGTTCGCTGCGCTTGGCTCCGGTGTTGGGCCCGCACGTGCCCAGCCCGCTCGGCCGGTTGCTGCGTCAGCCTGCGGTGCCATTCAGTGTGTTGGCCGACCCGCCGTTCACGGTGGTGGAAGACGCCGATGCGGCTCGCGCGTTTGTCGCAGCAGCTCAGCGACGGCTGGATCGTCCGGTGAACGTGGTGGCGCCTGGCGCCATCACGGGCCTGCAGGCCTTGCTGCGCGGCCGGCGCCTGCCGCTGCCGATGATCGGTCCCGAGTGGGCGCTGACCCGTCGCCTGTCGCACGTCCTGGGCGCCCCCATTCCCGATCATGTGCTCGAGCTGATGCATCGCGGTCGCCTGGCCGACGGCTCGTTGGCGCTCGAGGCCCTCGGCGTCACCCCACTGGTGTCCACGGCCGCGGTCATCGATCGCCTGTACGCGTGGCCCAGCGTGGTGCGCGTGCCCAAAGCGATCAAGGCGGTTGCCTGAACCATGGCGCAACTCATCGAACTTCCCCGACGACCGGCAGCTGCCGTGGCTGCGACCACCGAGTCGTTGATCATCACCGGTGCGGTCGACGAGTGGGGCCGCGATGCACACCTCATCAAGATCCTGTCGCCGTTGTTGCGACTGCGGTGGGACGTCAGTGTCGGCGGTCTACAGCACCTGCCGGCGCGCGCCGGCGCACTGTTGGTCACCAACGAGCGCCGCCTGTCGCTCAGCCCGCTCTACGTGTCGTGGGCGCTGGCCCGTGCCACCAACCGGCCGGTCCGGTTCGTGGGGCGCCCCGATTCGGCACCGCTCGGCGCTGCACTGCGCCGGTTCGGTGCGTTGCTCAGCGACCCTGACGAGGTGCGCGGAGCGCTGCGCCACGGCGAGCTGGTCGTGATGGCCGCCCGCGCCACCAGCCACCCTCGACACGCGGGGCCGGTCGACCACGAACTGATCGGCGCCGCCATCACCACAGGGGTCGCAGTCATTCCGGTCGCCTCGATGAGCTCGGTCATGGGACGGGCGGCGCGGGCCGAAGTCGGGGCCGCCATCAGGCCGCGTCGAAAGCGCCGCGGGCCGCTGGCAGACCTGGAGGTCGCCGAGGCAGTGCAGCGCCACCTGCAGAAGATGCTCGACGAGCTGGGCGGCGTGCACACCGGCATGGCACCCATCGACTGGTTGGCAGAGGGCTGATGGCCTGGGCACGCGGCTCCGATGGCATTCGCCTGCACTACGAAGTGCTGGGCCGGCGACGTGCACCGGCCGTGCTCATGATCCAGGGCCTCGGCGCCGACAAGCACGGCTGGGACATGCAGCGTTTCGTGCTGGCGGCGCGGTATCGCGTGGTGGCGTTCGACAACCGCGGCGCCGGCCGCAGCGACAAGCCGTTCGGCCACTACAGCTTGGAGCAGATGGCCGACGACGCCATTGCCGTGCTCGATCATGCGGGCATCGAAACTGCGCACGTGGTCGGCGCGTCAATGGGCGGCGCAATCGCGCAGATCGTTGCGCTGAAGTACCAGCATCGAGTGCGCTCGTTGACCTTGGCCTGTACGGCGTGTCGCAACCACCCGTGGCGGCGCGAGCTGTTGACGGGTTGGGCCACACAGGCCACCGAACGGGGCATGGGCGTGATGACTCGCGAGGCCGCGCGTTGGGTCATCGGGCCGCGCTCGTTCCGGCGGCTGTGGCCGGCGTTCGGATGGTTGGGGCCGTTGGCCATGGGTCGCCCGTCGCACGCATTCGCCGCACAGGTGCGGGCCATCTTGGCAACCGACGAGTCGATGGCCGATCAACTGGCCACCATCACGGTGCCGGCTCTGGTGATGGTGGGCAATCAAGACATCCTGACGCCGCGCGGCGACAGTGAAGAGTTGGCCGATCGATTGCCCAACGCCGAACTGGTCGTCATCTCCGGCGCCGCGCACGGGTTCATGGTCGAGCACGCCACCACGTTCAATCGCATCCTGCTGGACTTCCTGGGGCGAGTGTCTGCCGAACAAGCTCACGCCCAGACAGAGTCGCCACTCGCCGACACGGCATGACAGGGCGACGTCGTGGCAGGGTGAAAGTGTGACGGGACAGCACGTGGTGGGCCAGCTCGTGACGGGCGCATCATGAAGGTTGCGGTGGTCGGCGCCGGCTTGTCGGGGTTGATGGCCGCTGGCGCGTTGGCAGCGGCGGGGCACCAGGTCGTGGTGTTCGACAAGGGCCGCACGCCCGGCGGACGACTGGCAACGCGGCGCATTGAGGGCGCTCGTCTGGATCACGGCGCCCAGTTCTTCACCGTGCGCAGCGAACAGTTCGCTCGATACGTCGACCAATGGCAGGCCGACGGCGTGGTGCGCGAGTGGTGCCGTGGTTTCTCGACCGAAGGCGACGGGTTTCCGCGCTACATGGCCAGTGGCGGCATGAGCGCGCTGGCCAAGCACCTCGCCGTGGGCCTGGATGTGCGCTGCAACTCACTGACCTTCTCGCTGCATCGCACCCTTGGCGCACAACCCTGGGAAGTGAAGCTGGACGACGGCACGGTCACCACGCACGACGCACTGGTCGTCACGTGCCCGCTGCCGCAGACCTTCTCGCTGCTGATGACCGCACGTGTTGCCATGCCCGAGGTGTTGTGGCGCACCGACTACGATCGCACGTTGGCATTGCTTGCGGTCTTGGACCGAAACGGGTCGGTGCCGCCCCCTGGCGGCGTGCAGGGTGTCGCGCCGTTCACGTTCGTGGGCGACAATCGCGCCAAGGGCATCAGCGATGTGCCGGCACTGACGTTGCATGCCGATCCGGCGTGGAGCCTTCAGCACTGGGACGACGACCCCACCGAGACCCACGATGCGTTGTTGCAGCTGTCGCAGCCGTTCTTCGGCGACGCCCGAGTGGTGGCCAGCCAGGTGAAGCGTTGGCGGTTCGCAACCCCCAAGTCCATCTGGCCCGAGGCGCACTGGTCGCCCGAGGCGTACTCCAGCCTGGCCGTGGCCGGCGACGCATTTGCCGGGCCACGGATCGAGGGCGCGGCCCTGAGCGGCCTGTCGGCGGCGGCAGCGCTGCTGGCCTGAACACGTCGGACGCCAGCGAGTTGTGGTTGGCTAGCGACGTGTTCGATCTGGACGACCGGTTGCGCGTGGCGATGACCACGAACCTGGCTGCGCACTCGCTGCGCACCATTGCCGACGACAATCGCAAGCGCGCCGCGGTGGCCATCGTGGTGGTCGACAGCGTGGCCGACTCCGATCTGGACGATCCCCTGCAGATCTCGGATGGCGAGATGATCGACATGTCGCTGGTGCCGGGCGACACCACGGGTCTGGACGGTCACGTGCGTGGTGTCGCGGGTGGCGCAGCCTTCCTGCTGTGCCGGCGCGCCTCACGCATGAATCGTCATGCCTCGCAATGGGCGCTACCCGGCGGGCGAGTTGATGCGGGCGAGACCGCCGAGCAGACCGCGCTGCGCGAGCTGCACGAAGAGTTGGGCGTGCACCTGGGGCCCGAGACGATCATCGGACGCCTGGACGACTACGGCACGCGGTCTGGCTACGTGATGACGCCGGTGGTCATCTGGGGCGGTGCCGGCCTGCAGCTGCGCCCGAATCCCGATGAGGTTGCCCACGCGTATCGCATCGGCCTGCACGAGTTGTGCCGCGACGACTCGCCGCGGTTCGTCGACATTCCCGAGAGCCCCCGGCCGGTCGTGCAACTGCCCATCGGCACCGACCTGATCCATGCGCCTACCGGCGCTGTGCTGCTGCAGTTCCGATGGGTGGCGATCGAGGGCCGCATCGACCAGCGCGTCGACGAGCTGGAACAACCGGTCTTCGCCTGGGGCTGACCGTGAGCGCACTGCGATTCAATGTCGAGGAACGGCGACGACGCCTGGCGCGCCGCCATCACCTGCTGCCCAGCCATCCGGGTGCTGACATCGCTTCGGTCGCCGAGCGGATGGTCGGTCTGCATGCCAGCGACCCGACAACGGTGTACCTGTCGGCGTGGGCACGCGTGCCGGGCCTTCGCGTGGCCGATGTCGAGCACGCGCTGTACGACGAGATGACGGTCGTGCGCCACCTGTGCATGCGACGCACGCTGTTCGTTCTGCCACCTGCGTTGGTGCGAGTGACCCAGGCCGCCGCGACCGACACCGTGGCCGCGCGGATGCGCACGCGGTTGGCCAAGGAACTGGTCGCCGAAGGGATCACCGACAACGGCGATCGGTGGCTGGTCAAGGTGATCGAACAGACGGTGGACGAGATCCGACGAACGGGTCCGTCCACGGGCGCGCAACTGGCGAAGGCAGTGCCGCTGCTGCAGACGAAGTTGACCGGTGCCGGCCCGGTCGCGGCTGCCGTCACCGCGCGGGGCGTGACGCTTGCAGCTGCCGAGGGTCGCCTGGAACGTGGACGCCCGCAGGGCAGCTGGACCAGCAGCACGCACCGATGGCGGAT
>JANNFQ010000307.1:0-2719 GCA_031380045.1 Acidimicrobiaceae bacterium | reverse complement strand
CGTGCAGATCGAGTTCGCCGCCGTTCGGTGCGCGCACGATGATGGCCTTGCCGTAGCGACGCTCCCACCACCCGCGAACCGGCGGCTTGTCGCGCACGAAGCCGGCCCGCTGCAGCGCATTCAGCGCGCGGCCATGATCGCGACGCGCGATCAGCACGTCGGCGTCGCCGAACACGCGGTCGGATGGATCGTGATCGAGATGGGCGATAGCCACACCCTTCAACACCCTGAACCCGATGCCGGCCCCGGCCAGCCCATCGGCCGCCAGCACTGCGGTTTCCTCGGCGATCAGACAGGTCCGCAGCGCGGCCAGATGGATGTCACGAACGGCGGCCGCGGTCTGGGCATCGGCGGTGACCACCCCCAGATCCAGCGCTCGCGCCAGCAGCCCCTGCACGCGATGCGACGCGGCCTGGTTCAGCGTGGCCTGGGTGACCGCCAACGGCTGCAGATCGGCGCCGGTCAGCCCGGCGGCGACGGCCTGGACCAGCGCGGGGTCGAGCTCGCCCGTCATCGTGACACCAGAGTGGTGAGCGCGTCGATTGCGGCGAACACATCGTGGTACTGGATCTGGACGACCTTCACCGATCGTGCGAGGGTCTCGAACCTGCGGAACATCTGCCGCTCTTTGCCCACTGCACCCAGCGATGCACCGGTCAGCCGGACGAGCGCCTCGGCAGGGCGCAGTTCGGTGATGGCAACCGGGCCGGTCGTCCGTTGCACGAACGCGATCAGCCCCAGAGGCGCCGAGGGCGCCAGCGCACCGACCGTGGAGACTCGCAAGGGAAACACGAAGCTGTACCGAGATGCGGGCGACGGGATGGGTACGCCCACCGCGGCCGCACCCGCTGCGCGCATCCCAAGGGGCCGGTGATACGGCGCAACCATCAGCGACCTCGGGTCGATGGCGCACACCTCGTCCGACAGGTAGCCCAGGCCGCGGGTCACCGCCGCGGCCACGGCCGTGGACTTGCCGGCGCCGCTGGCCCCCGACAGGGCGATGGCCGTGCCATCGACCGTGAACGTGCCGGCGTGCAACACAGCCGCATGATCAACCGCTGATTCGGCCGCGCAACGATTGATCGCCACCAACGATTCGGCCAACGCGCCGGCGGTCTCGACGTTCGACATCGACCCCTGCCCCGCCAGCCGCAGCTGCCAGTTGCGTGACCACCGACGCTTCCACTGCAGCGCGGGCAGGTCGGCCGCCGCCATCGCCCTGCCCGTGTCCGCGGCGGGTTCGATGACCAGATCGGCCAGCAGACCTTGCAGCCACACCGAGATCGCGGCTGGGGTCTGGACGCGCACATGGGCATCGATCGTGCGGATCACGAACGATCTCATTGCACGACCTCGACCAGACCGGCATCCACCAACTGGGCCAGCGCCTGGTCGACGTGTTGTGTACTCGCTGAGGGGTCGCTGGTCTGCAACTCGAACAACACATCACCGGCGACGCGCCCTTGGTCGAGGGCCACCCACACCATTGCGGCGGCCCCGACCAGGTCCAAGCCGTCGCCGCCAATCCGCCGCGCCACGACCCGGTCGTCGGCCAGCCGCCACAGCACATCGACGCGGCGTCGGTAGCGCGGCCCGCTCACGTCCGCGTCGACGCGAACGCCATCGGTCGAGGCGATGCGGTGGGCGCCGTGCGTTGGCGGGCCACTAGCGGTGGCAAGCACCACGGGATCACCATCAAGGGCAGGGCCAGCGAACGCTGCCGCGTCAGGATTCCCAGGTTGCCGATGCTGGTGAATGCCAGGCCGAACATCATCACGATCGACAATGCGAACAGCAGGTACGGGCACTTCCGCAGCATGTGCGGGATGTTGGCGAACCGGCGCCACCCGAACACCGCGGCAAGGACCAGTGATGTCATCTCCAACGCCGGCAACAACTCGGCGGTACTGCCGGCTTCGTTCAGCAGCGGTCGGGTCATGGTGCGCACGATCGCGTTCGGCCACGACAACGGTCCGTTCAGATCGATGGTCTCGAAGCCCGAGCCGCCCTGCTCGCTGCGGCGCTCGGTCTCTTCGAAGATGTCGCCGATGCTCTTCGACACGGTGACACTGTCGTCATCGGTGCCGGGCTCGAGATAGCGGATCGCGAATGCGGCGACGAAGGACAGCCCGACCAGGGCGACGGCCAGCAGCCCAAGTGTGGCAACGCGTGAACGCACACGATCGCCGCCGCGGTGGATGAACAAACCGGCGATCAACGCCACCGCCAGACCGGCCAACCACATGCCCGCCAGGTGCGGCCGCACGATGGCCGCACCGGTCAGACCCAGTGCCACCTGCACCACCGAACCGAACGTGTTGCCCCCGGCCAGCAGCCGGGCGCCCCCGTACGAGGCCAGGCCCAGGCACAGACACATCCACGCCTCTTTGCCGATGGACGACGGCCAGTACACCAGGCTGGGCAGGAAGAAGATGAGCGCCGCGTACCGGCGCGCCGCCAATCCGGGGATGGCCAGCATGGCCGCGCGCACGAACCACAGCGCGCCCCAGAAACCCAACCATCCGAACAGCAGGAACCCGGCCAATCGGCTGGATCCGAACACGGTGTAGATCGTGGCGGTCAGACGATCCATGAAGTTCGTACCGGTGCCGCTGGGGATGAAGTTCAGCAACGACACCCGCCCGCTTCTGATGTCGGCCGCATACAGCCGGCCGAACTCGTGGTACCGGCCGGCGTCGGCCGCCCCGCCGTACGCGTC
>JANNFQ010000276.1:0-6071 GCA_031380045.1 Acidimicrobiaceae bacterium | reverse complement strand
CTCGTCGTGGCTCGACGGTGGGCCGCAGGCACTCGACGAGGCCATTGCTCGGACGGGCGTAGCGGTACACCCGATCATCGCTCGTCTCCCCTTCACGGAGCGGCCGTACCTCAACGTCAGCGAGTCCTTCACCCGCTGGGTGATCGGCGCGTCGGCGCCCAGAGCGCGCGGTTGCTGACGATGTTGTTCGACATGATCAATCGGCCAGAGTTTCATGCCCGTCTTCGCTGGCGGGCCGGCACGCTCGCCATCTGGGACAACCGCGGCACGCAGCACTGACCGGTTCGCATGATGCCCCGATCGCGGCGCCCACAGGGAGAGTTGAATTCACCGCTGAGATTCAAGGGCGAAGCGACGTTGATGCCACTCGCCATCCGCTTTCGGTGCGGTGTTCGACAGTGCCTGATGAGGGGTCGATGCGCAGCAAGTGGATCCACCCGTTGTGTACCAGGTCGTACACAACCCGCTGTTGTTCGATGACGCTGTCGATCGAGGCGGATGGCGCCTCGATGAAAACCGAGAGGCGTAGCGGTGGGTGGCGCAGGGTGTGGCCGTCGTGCAGGGATTGCATCGAAAGGCCGATACGGAGGTCGCCGCCGTTGCCTTCGAACACGCCGATCCTGCCACCGACCACGTTGTGGAGCACCTTGTTGCCGCTGCCGTAGCGGCGGTTGTCGACGGTGGATGCGTGGTACTGCATGTTGATCCAGTTCGTCACGACCATCGGTGCAGTCATGATCAGGGTCAACACCGAGAGGTCGAGGTCGAGGCGCCAGTCGTAGTCGTGCAGGAAGCATCGGCCGCGCAGGTCGAGATGGCTGGTTCGTGATCGTGGCGCAACGACAAAGGCGGCGTTGCCGGCAAGGCCCCACTCCGGACGCACTTGCGACCAGTCGTTGGCCCGCTGGAGAACCCTGCGCTCGAGCACCTGAGGTTTCGACGCCAGGTGACCGAGTCCTAGGCTCCCGGCGCGTTCCGCTCGGGCTCGGTCGCCGGCTTCGCGCAGCCAGATGGACAATTGCTCGATCGTTGCCCGGTGTCGTTCTGGAGCGACGTCGGTGTCGAGCAACTCGACGGTGTCGGTGGTGGTGTTGTGCAATGCCGGAAGGAACCACGTGGTGGTCGGCACATCGACGCCGAGCGTGGCCAGTTCTCGCCTGACCGCTGGGGCGTTGAGGATGTCGGCAAGAACGCGGGCGTTCACTTCGCCGGTCTGCCCACCGCAGGCGCCACAGTCGAGGCCCGATGCGTGTGGGTTGTTGGCGCTGCGACTGCCGTGACCGCACAGCATGACGAGCGGCGCAAACCCGTCCAGCAGGCCCATCGCGGTCAGCACCCGGTGAGCGAGCGCCGCAGCAGATGCGGGGTCGTCATCGACGATCGACAGACGTGGGCGCAGGTTCCGGTGTTCGCCATGGAGACCGTCGAGTTCCCACTTCTCTGGCGCGACGGTGTGCGGGATGGCTTCCTTCACCAGCTTGGCGCCATAGAGGAGGCCGAGCGATTCGACGAAGGTGAACATCGAGGAGGGGTTGCGCCGAAAGGTGCCCCAGCGTTGACGTTCGTCGAGCGCGACGTTTCGTTCGGCGAGCAGCAGGTCGTGATCGTGGCCAGTCGTGGCGACCTCGCTGACCAACATGGTGGGCGCCAGCAGCCCCGGGAGTTGCGGACGCGTCAATGCGCTGCCTGCGGGGGTGTAGGCAATCGGAAGGCCGAAGAAGCCTGCGAATCCTCGGGTGTGGACCGCGGCCGCGACCGACTCGATTGCGCGGCGGAACACTTCGGATCGCACGTCGATGCAGAACACCGCCTGAACACTCGGCGCCTGCGTCGGCTCGGTTGCGCTGGGCAGGCCGCGAATGATCGTGTCTTGATGGGTGTGTTCGACAGCGGTCTGCAGCACCCAGTCGAGGCGTTGCCCGTCGGCGGTCTCTGCGACGAACGCATCGACGTGGGCCCACGATTCCGTCCACTGCCGGAACCGGGCCGGCCGGCAGTTGCCGTCGGGGTCACCTCCGATGAGGTGTGCGTCAGCCGCCAGCAACCACTCCCAGGCAAGGCGGATTGCCAGCAGGTCGACGATCGCGTCGTCGTCGCCACCGGCGAGGCAGGCCTGCCATCGGCGGTAGGCGCACCAGGCGGCCCAGCCGTTGACCGATGCCAGAACTGCGCTGAGGTACGACTCGCAGCCATCGGCGCAGATGCCGAGATCGTCGAGCATTGCCGCGATCGCCGAGGTGGGCGAACTCGGCAGCAAGTCGAGTCGTGAGCGTGCCCATGTCCTGCCGCCACGCCATCTGAATCCATGGGTCACCGACGGATCGTTGCGCCACGTCGCCAGCAGATCGACGCCATGGCCGGGCGCCCAGGACGCCTGCCAATCGTCGAACTGGGCGGCACAGTGCTGTCCGATCTGGTGGACGACGAGCTCGGTCCAGGTGCGCCCTGGCACGGGTCCGGGTTCCATGTCGCGCAGGTCGGTGATCAACGCAAGCCGGTGCATCGGCTGATGCGGCGGCCCATCTTGCTGCTCGAGTACGGCGCGGGCGCGAGCGGCCAGCTCGGGATCGCCCGCCCCGTGGGCGACGGCGTCGAGGTGGTGTGCGTCCAGCCGGCCGGCGGTCCACTCGTGGTGGAACCAGGGCCGGGGCATCGTGAGCTGGGTGCCGGCGAGCACACCGAGACGCGCCGCCGCCTCGGCCACCGTCGTGCCGCGCCAACCCCAGTACGGGTTGACCGCGATGAACTGATCGAGTGGCCATGTGGGCGCAATGCGATCGCATGCCACCGCAATATCGGCGAGCAGATCGACGCCTGCGTCGGGTGGTGAGGTCATCGTCATGGGGAAGTCGTTCCATTCGGTCGAGAGGTCGAAGGACTGTTCGTCGCGGCCGATGGTTCAGCGCAGAGTCGCAGCGGGCGCGCTGACTCGTACGACGGCGACGGCTGTCGGTTGTGGCAACGGGTTTGGTCGGTCGGTCGGTGGGGGTGGCGGAAACGCGGCGAATGCCACCCGGGTGAAGGCGTCGTCGAGGAACAGCCCGGCGTAGATCCACGGACGGATCCGTTGCGCCAGCGCACCGGTGGGCGCGATGGTGCACAGTGATTGCACCACGAACAGGGCGGCGAAGCTGAGCCCGGCGAACACCAGGAGCCCGGCAGGCGCTGCCACGCCGACCGGTATCAGCCGGGCGGCGAGTTCGTGGATGACGAGGTAGACGGCCGGCACGCCGATCGAGCGCAGGACGAATCCGACATGGCCGCCGGCACGGAACGGTGTGAGTAGTGGAACGAGGGCGAGCGCGACGATGCCCAGCATCAGCCACACCGTGACGGACAGCTCCTTGGTGAACGGCAGCGACTGCCATGCCACACCGATCGCCGCAGTGGCGACCAGCGCGGCACTGACTCCGACCATCACCGAGCGCACGTGTGGCGTGCCCTGCTCGACGGCGAGTTGGTTGCGTTGCGTCTGCCGCACCGTGCCGCCGGCGCCGAGGAATGCGTGGGCTTTGTACACCGAGTGGGCGAGCAGGTGGAGTAACGCCATGTCCCACAGCCCGAGACCACATTGCATCAGCATGAAGCCCATCTGCGCGCACGTCGACCACGCCAGCGCCACCTTGACGCTGACGCGTGTGGTCATCACCAGCGCGGCGATCACTGCGGTGAGGGTGCCGACGACGACCAGCAGTGCACGGGTCTCGACGGCACGGTCAACGACCGGAGCGAATCGCAGCAACACGAAGCCGCCGAGGTTGACCACTCCGGCATGGAGCAGTGCCGACACCGGGGTCGGCGCCTCCATCACTTGGATCAGCCAGCCGTGAAAGGGCAGCTGCGCGCATTTGAGCAGCGCGGCGACGGCGACGAGCAGTATCCCGATCCGGGCACCCGCCGGCAGCGAACCCGCCGCGATCGCGTCGGCACCGATCGCATCGATCCGCAACGTGTCGAACGTGGTGCCGAACGCAACCACTGCGCCGAGCATGCACGCGTCGGCGCACCGTGCGAGGAGGTACTTCTTGTGCGCCACAGCGATCGCCACTGGACGGTCACCGAAGAAGGTGAGCAACCCGTGCAACGCAACGCTGGCCGCAGTCCACGCCGCGACCAGCACCAGCAGGTTGTTGGCGACCACCACCAGCAACACAGCGGCAAGCGTCACGAGCAGCCGTTGCACGTATCGGCGTTGATCCGCGTCGCCGGTCATGTAGACGGCCGAGTAGCGGATCACCACCCATCCCACGATCGCGATCAGGCACATCATCGTCACGGTGACGGTGTCGATACGCACGAACTCGTTGGCCTGCGCACCGTTCGTCACTCGGATCACGACCAAAACAAGCGCGGCCACACCCATCGCCGCCGATGCCACCCGCGCCAGCCGCCATGCCGACGGCGCCACGACGGTTCTGCCGCAAAGTGCAGCGACCGCTGTCGCGCCCACGGTGGGCGCGACGACGGGGACGAGTGCCCAGGCGGGCAGAGTGTGCGCGAGCGCAACGATCACGGTGGCGGATCCTTCAGGACGTGGACGGTCGGCCTCAGCCTGATGGCCGCACATCGTTTCGTCCAATACACGTTCGAGTACGATTCGTTCGTTTCAAGTGAATGATCGAAGTGGGCCTGATGCAACTGAACTTCCACCACCTCCGCTACTTCTGGGCAGTGGCCAAGGATGGCAACCTCACGCGGGCCGCCAAGCAACTGCACGTCTCGCAGTCGGCACTGTCCACACAGATCAAGCAACTCGAGGCCGACCTCGGGCAACGCCTCTTTCAGCGCACTGGTCGCACGCTGACGCTGACCGAAGCTGGACATGTGGCCCTGTCGTACGCGGAAGGCATCTTCTCGTCGGGCAACGAACTGATCGAGGTCCTGCGAGGTGGACGGCTCGAAGAACGTCAGATCCTGCGCATCGGTGCTGTCGCCACCGCGTCTCGAAACTTCCAGGAGAACTTCATCCGACCACTATTGGGCCGAGACGATGTCGACCTCGTGCTCGTCTCTGGAAGCCTCCCAGAGCTGCTCTCGCGACTTCGCGTCCACTCGCTCGACCTCGTGCTGTGCAACCAACGTGTGCACGCCAGCACATCCGACCCGTGGCGGTGCCGCCGCATCGCCCGACAACCGGTCAGCCTGGTGGGGCGACCGTCCACCCGCCCATTTCGCTTTCCCGACGACCTCGCCCATGTGCCACTGCTGCTTCCCGGGCGCGACAACGAGACGCGCCTCGCCTTCGACCTTCGCTGTGAACAACTGGGCATCCGCCCGCGGGTGCGCGCCGAAGTCGACGACATGGCCCTCCTTCGCCTGCTCGCCCGCGACTCCGACAGCGTTGCACTCATGCCGACCGTCGTCGCCCAGGACGAGCTGGGCACCGGGCGCCTCGTCGAACTCGCCGTCGTGCCCGATCTGTACGAGAACTTCTACGGCATCACGCTCCAACGCCGCTTCGAACCACCACTCATCAGCCAACTGCTGGCGCGCCCCGACACCGACATCCTGCTGCCACCATCCGACTGACAGCAGGTGACTTCACGCAGCGCACGGAGGGTCGGGGAATAGCATCGGCGTATGGCCAAGCAGTTGCCGTCGGCGCCGACGGTCGTTCCGTCCTGGACGTTTCTGACGAATCATGCCCACGTGCTGGTGTGCATCGCCCAGAACGCCGAGGTGCGGCTAGCCGAGATCGCCCGGCTGATCGGCGTTGGCGAGCGGGCAGTGCACAGCATCGTGCAAGACCTGGTCGATGCCGGCTACGTGTCACGCACTCGTAGCGGAAGCCACAACGTGTACGAGGTGTTCCTCGATCGACCGTTGCGGCATCCACTCGAGGCCGGTCATCAGATCGTCGAGGTGTTCGGTCCGCTCGCCGGCCGGTCCTGAGCGTCGGCGCCTTCGCCGCGGGCGACCGCTGGCGGCTGGGGTTCGTACCGGGATGGTTTCAGCCTGAACAGTGACAGCGCTGCGATGAGGATCGCCACTGCTCCGGTGTAGGCGAGGGCGTCGATGGGTTCTTGGATGGCGACGAGGCGTTCGATGCCTTTGACACCGATGAACACGAT
>JANNFQ010000269.1:0-21441 GCA_031380045.1 Acidimicrobiaceae bacterium | reverse complement strand
GTGGCCGAGCTCATGTGCTGGTGCTCATGTGCTGGTGATCAGCGCCAGCACCTCGACTGTGCACGTGTGTGGCCGAGCTCATGTGCTGGTGATCAGCGCCAGCACCTCGACCACGCGCTGATCGCATTCGCTGCGATTGCTGGCCTCGAGGTTCAACCGCAGCAACGGCTCGGTGTTGGACGGACGAAGGTTGAACCACCACTGCCCCATGTCGACGGTCAGGCCGTCGAGCCGATCTTGATCGGCGTTGGCGAACGATGCCGCGACGCGTTCGATGACAGCTGCCGGATCGTCGACATGTGTGTTGATCTCGCCGCTGGCCGAGTAGCGCTCGTACGGCTTGCGCACGATGGACAGGTCGCTGTGGGCGCGGCTGAGCTCGTCGAGGACGAACATGGTGGCGATCAATCCGCTGTCAGCGCGGAAGTTGTCGAGGAAGTAGTAGTGCGCCGAATGCTCGCCGCCGAACACGGCGCCGGTCTGGGCCATGACCTGCTTGATGAACGAATGGCCCACCTTGGTACGCACTGGCACTCCGCCGTGTTCGCGTACCACCTCGGGCACTGCCTTCGAGCAGATGAGGTTGTGCAGAATGGTGGCGCCGGGGTGCGAACGCAAGATGGTGCTGGCCAGCATGGCCGTGGTGGTGGAGCCGCTGAGGCCGCGCCCGGCCTCGTCGACCACGAACACTCGGTCGGCATCGCCGTCGAACGCCAGACCGACATCGAACCCGCCGGCAACAACGCGTGCCTGCAGATCGCGCTGGTTCTCGGGCTGCAACGGATCGGCGGGGTGATTGGGGAACGTGCCGTCGAGCTCGCCGTACATGATCTCGAGCGTCATCTGCGGGATGCGCTCGAACACGGCCGGAACGACCAACCCGCCCATGCCGTTGGCGGTGTCGGCGACGACGCGCATCGGCCGCAATGCAGCAGTGTCGACGAACGACACGACATGATCGGCGAACGCCGACAGCAGGTTGCGTGACGACATCGATCCGGCCCGAGCGGCGGGCGGCGGACCCGAGCCATCGAGCACCGACTGGGCGACATCGCGCACGTCGACCAGACCCGTGTCTTGGCCCACGGGCCGAGCGCCCGATAGGCAGAACTTCACACCGTTGTACCCGGCCGGGTTGTGCGAAGCGGTGAACACGGCCCCGGGCGCGTCCAACGTGCCGGCGGCGTAGTACACCAGGTCGGTGGAAGCCAGGCCCAGATCGACGACGTCCACGCCCTGGTCCATGACGCCACGCGCGAACGCGTCGACCAGTTCGGGTCCGGAGGGGCGCATGTCACGACCGACCAGCACCCGAGTGGATGCGGCGAAGCGGGCGAAGGCGACGCCGAGTGCGTACGCCACATCGACGTTGATCTGATCGGGCACGGTGCCGCGAACGTCGTATGCCTTGACGATGGTCGACAGGTTGATACGTGGCGAAGGCTGAGGACGAGGGGGCTCGGACATGCGGGCTACAACCTATCGACGGGTTGGCTCGGGTCGGGCCCGAGTTCATCCGGACGAGTGCCATTCGTGCCAGTTGAACTGGTGCTTTCTGGTTCGACGGCTGGTCGCGGGGTGGGTACCGTCAGGTCCATCTCGTCGCGTTGCAACACTCCGGTGGGGTCGAAGCCGTCGTCGGCCTGCACGCCGACCTTTTGCACCGATGTCGGTGGCGGCGGGGCGGCGGCTGCGGCGGGCGACGTGGGCGCAGGCAGCGATGCGTGTACGGACGCGGTGGTGATGGGGACGGTGCCAGTGGTGTTGCGGTCGTCGGCCCACACCAGATCGCGGTCGTCCCAGACGCCGTCGGGTCGGCGGTCCACCCCGCGAGCGTGGCCAACGTCGCGAGACATGCCCGCACCCAGATCGGCGTCGAGATCGGCATCGAAGTCGGCGTCGAGATCTGCATCGAGATCGGCATCGAAGTCGGTGCTGCCCCGCGATGCACCACCGACGATGCCGAGCGGTGAGCTGCCCACGTGGCGCACGTCGCCGCGCCGCCGCCACACGACCAGCATGCCGATACCCAGCAACGTCATGGCATACGCGGCGATGTCGAGGTTGGAGCGGCCGTAGGTGAGACGGACGTTGCTGGACGTGGGCACCACCACCATCAGATTGGGCGCGATGCGATACGGGCCGTCGGCGCCGCTGACCTTCCAGTTGGGGAAGTAGCTCATCTTCACCAGCACAGGCACACCGATGCGGTCCACGGTGAAGCTCATGTCCTGTTCGCCCAGGTGCACGTTCGACACGTTCACGTCGGGCAGGTCGACGACCTGGATCGGCTCGACCGGCTGGACGATGTCGACCTTGCGCCCCGGCTCGCCCGGGGCCAGTCCGTCGTCGCGAGTGGCGTCGACCGCAACGTTGATGCGCTGCCATTCGGCGGGGCCATCGTCGGCCGGCATCGCCGCCCACTCGTCGCGATGCTGGAACCAGCTCATGCCCAGTTCCAAGTTTCGCTCGCGCGGGTCGCCACCTCGAGAGTTGACGACCACCGGTTGCACCTTCAACGGCACGACCAAGTCGCTGCCGGCCACCGAGTACACGTTCCACGGGCCCGACTCTTTCAGCAGGGTGAGTTCGGGCTGCAGGTCGGCTTGGGCCTTGGCCGCTTCGGTGAAGACCATCACGTACTTCACGCCGAGCGTCTGCAGGTACGGCACACCGACGGCTGCGTCGTTGTCGGTGTAGCGCAGCTCGCGCACGGGATCCGAGCTCTTCTGGCTCATGGCCGCGGCGGTCACGAAGTGGTACGGCGTGGTGCCCGATGCCTCGAAGAACAAGCCCTCCATGCTGGCGATGCAGCCATCGGTCCAGTGCGGCAGCAGCATGAGCGCCATGGTGGTGCCGTACTTGCCGTTCTCGCCGTTGTTCTCCCACAGCGCTCGCCCGCACCCGTTCTGCGGATCGTCGCCCAGGCCGGCCATGGTGTTGACCAATGCCCGGTACTCGCCGTACGCGCCCTTCTGTTCGTAGCCGCTGAAGTTGTAGCGCGGCCACGAGTCGCTGAGCGCGTCGGTGGACGTACTGGTCAGCGAGATCGGCCCCCACTGGTACACGTCCTTGCCGTTGTGGGTCTGGAAGCCGGCGCCGGGCATGACCCTGAAGAAGAAGAGCTCGATGACCAACACCGACAGCGCCACGACCACGGCCACCGTGGTGCCGATCTTCAACTCGCTGCGTGCCGACGCCTGACGCACGCCGCGAATGCCACCGACCACCACGTGCGCGGCTTCGACCAGCCCCACCATCATCAACAGGTAGCGCAGCAGGTACACGAACGGCAGCAGCCGTGGGTTCCACAACAATCCGATGACCGGAAGGCTGTCGCGGGTGACGTAGACGCCGGCGACCAACGCCAGCGAGCAGATGCCCAGCCACGCGCCGTTGAGATGACGCCGCGCAACGCACGCGACGAAGCCCACGATGGCGAACGTGGTGATGAAGATGTCGAAGAACGTGGTGAGCGGGAAGAACATGTCCCAGAACGAATCGCTGGCCCCGGACGGCCGGAAGCCATACTTCATATCGGTCATGTAGGCGTGGTTGAACAGGAACGGCACCACCCAGAACGCGGCCAGCAAGAACGCTGTCAGGCCCGTGGTCAACCCGTAGATGAACCGGGTGCGATCCATCCACACCATCCACAGCAGCAGCGCGCCCAACGCCACGAAGATCAACACGATGCCGTGACACAGGCACGCCAGCGCCAGCACGATGGCCGCCCAGTTGCGGTACTTGCCCGTCTCGAGACCGCGCGCGAACAACCCCAGACCCAAGACGCCGAGCGACAGTGCGATGGAGAACGAGAACTCGCCGGCCATCGTGCTCTTCACGTTGCCGCCGTAGATCGAGAAGCTCTCGTCGAACAGGAACAGCAACCCGGCCACCGCGAACAGCTCGGGCATCGGGTAGCGGAAGCGGGCCAGCCGTCCGAACGCCCAGCAGCACAACGGCAGCGTGACGATGCCGCTGATGGCCACGATCTTGAAGGCGATGCCGTATGGCAAGACCACGTTCAACAACACGATCATCATCGCCGGGATGACCATGTAGAACCGGTACATGGGGAAGCCGGCGTACCAGTAGTTGCTCCAACCACTCAGTTGCAGGTTGGGCAGCAGGTGATCGCGCAGGAACGCCGGACCCATGACATGAGCGCCCATGTCGCCACCGGTGGGCGTGTTGTTGGTGAACACTAGATCGAGATGGATCGTCTGGAACGCGGCGACGGTGGCGCCGCCCAGCAGCAAGGTGGTGACGACGAAACGCACCACCCGATCGGTGGGCCACGGCGCATCCAGCCAGCGGCGCGGTCGCTGCACGATGCGACCGCCGACGCGCGACACCAACGACCGGCTGGCGAGGTGACCCGCGCCGTCGTCTCCCAATTGGTCACGTTCGTCGATGTAGTCGAGGTCGTCGCCGCCGATGGGTGTGGCGCCGCGGTCGAGCAGTTGGTCGCCCATCGGCCCCATCATCGCATCGCCGACGCCCCACGCGTGGTCACTGCAGCCGACAACCGGGCGCGACATCGCAAGGTCAAGGTCATCGCGTGGCCACCCAGATGAGACCGGTTGCGTTGAAGGCTGCGTGAGCAACGATGCCCAGGCCGATCCGACGAGTGACCAAGGCGCAGGTGCCCAACACCAGACCGACCACGAACAAGCCCGGGTACTCGACCGGACGGAAGTGGATCAGGGCGAACCACAGGGCCACCACCACCACGGCCAACACATCGTTGACCCGGCGCACGAAGGCACCCTGCAACAGGCCGCGATACAGCAACTCCTCGACCAGCGGCGCACCGACGACCACGATGAACACCAGTGCCACCAACCAGGCGCCGTTCGCACTGTCGTACAGGGTGCGCGCGTTCTCTTCGCGATCGGCGACGGTGAACGTGTCGGGGAACCACGACTCGAGCGGCCAGTACACCAGCCGCACCAGCACCAGTTGCGTCAGCACGCCGATAGGAATGCCGATGACGTCCAACGGTCGGAACGACAACCCGTAGTCGTGCGCCAAGGTGCCCAGTCCGAACCGGTGGCTGACGACGCGCAGGCCGATCACGATGGGGATCCACAACGCCAAGGCGGCCACCAGGGTGACCCACACCGGTGTGTCCGACGCTCCGGCGTCTCGACCGCTGGCACTGATGGCGAGAGCGCCCAGCACGTTTCCGGCCAACCAGCACACCAACCACGCCGTGGCGGCGATGCCGACGGTGATGCGGGTCTGCCCGCTGCCCAGGCGCACAGCGGAGACCCTGGGCGACGACATGGCCTCCCAGGGTACCGATCGGGCGAACTCAAGCCGACCTGACGGCTCGGCCGATGCGGTGCCCTAGCCGGCCAGGCGACGGGCCGAGACCTCGATCAGGTTCCGGGCAGATCGTCGATCTTCCAATCGCCATCCGTTCGGCACCGAGAGCCGCTCCGCATGTCGCTGGCACAGGTCGTAGCTGTGCGGGTCGCGGTCGGCGGCAAGGTCGTCGAGCCAGACGAATGATCGACCGTACTGATAGGTGAGCGTGGCGTCGGCGGGTGCAGCGCATCCGGTCCGTGAGCACTGGCGGGCCATCGCAGAAACCGTACTGAGCACCTCACGACCAGTGGTGGATGGCACATCAGGCCCTGACGAGAACTGCCCTGGCGATGGTCCCTCCTGGGCCGAACGCCCCTAAACTTCCTCCATGAGCAATCTGCCTCCGCCGCCACCGCCGCCTCCCCCGGGCCGCAACTCTGGTGGCCGTCAGCAGCCGGGTCCCAACCCGCCCGAGCGAGGTGGCCGACCGTCGTTCGGCGCCGGATGGCCGCGCTGGACCCTGCCCGTCATGATCGCCGTGCTGGCCGCAATGTTCGTGCTGCCCCGCTTCTGGCCCAGCAACGAGGGCAAAGAGTTGTCCTACACCGAGTTCTTGACGCTGGTCAACAAGGGCGAGGTCAAGAGCGTCGTCATCAACAACGCCTCCAACAAGATCACCGGCCAGACCGTGGCCGGCGACGAGTTCACCACCACCGGCGGCGGCCAGCGTGGCCTCAGCGAAGCCGACGAGGCTGTGCTGAAGGAAAAGCGCGTCGACATCGATTTCAAGACGCCCACCACCAGTTGGTTCTGGAGTTGGGCGGGGCTGCTGTTGCCGTTCCTGCTGCTGATCGGCTTCTTCGTCTGGATGCAGCGACGCGCCATGGGTCAGGCCGGCAGCATCATGTCGGTCGGCAAGAGCCGCGCCAAGACGTTCAACCCCGACAAGCCGTCGACCACCTTCGCCGACATCGCCGGCTACGAAGGCGTGAAGCAAGAGATCACTGAGGTGGTCGACTTCCTGCGGATGCCCGAGCGGTTCCGCGAGATCGGTGCCCGCGTGCCCAAGGGCATGCTGCTGGTCGGTCCCCCCGGTACCGGCAAGACCCTCTTCGCTCGCGCCGTTGCCGGCGAGGCGGGCGTGGGCTTCCTGTCGGTCACCGGTTCCGACTTCATGGAGATGTTCGTGGGTGTCGGCGCCAGCCGCGTGCGCGACCTGTTCCAACAAGCCCGCAAGATGGGCCGCGCGATCATCTTCATCGACGAGATCGACTCGATCGGCCGCAAGCGTGGCGCGGGTCTGGGCGGCGGTCACGACGAGCGCGAGCAGACGCTGAACCAGATGTTGGCCGAGATGGATGGCTTCGAGACCAGCGAGGGCATCGTCATCCTGGCGGCCACCAACCGTCCCGACATCCTCGACCCCGCCTTGCTGCGTCCGGGCCGTTTCGATCGTCAGATCGTGGTGCCGCTGCCCGAGAGCGGAGAGCGTCACGCCATCTTGAAGGTGCACAGCCGCGACAAGCGGATGGGCCCCGACGTCGACCTCGAGGTCATGGCCAAGGCCACCCCCGGCATGAGCGGCGCCGACCTGGCCAACCTGGTCAACGAGGCCGCACTGTTCGCAGTGCGCCGCAACAGCCAGCAGATCGAGCGTCTCGACTTCGAGAACGCCCGCGACCGCGTGGTCATGGGTGCCCGCCGCGAAAGCCTGGTGCTGACCGGCGAAGAGAAGCGGGCCACCGCCATTCACGAAGGCGGTCACGCCATCCTGACCGTCGTGCTGCCCCACGCCGATCCGCTGCACAAGGTCACCATCCTGCCGCGCGGCATGGCACTGGGTGTCACGTGGAGCCTGCCCGAAGAGCGCCACACATATTCGAAGGAGTTCTTCGAAGATGTCATCTGCAAGGCCATGGGCGGTCGTGTCGCCGAGAAGATCGTCTACGGCCACCTGAACTCCGGCGCCGCCAACGATCTCGAACAGGCCACCGGCATCGCCCGCCGCATGGTGCGCGAGTGGGGCATGAGCGAGCGTGTCGGCCCCATGGCGTGGCACGGTCAGCAGCAGGTGTTCCTGGGCGAAGACCTGATGACCAGCGGTCGCGAGTACAGCGACGAGACGGCCCGGATGATGGACGAAGAGATCTCGCGCATCCTGGTCGAGCAAGAAGTGCGTGCGCACGACCTGCTCATCAAGCACCGTGTGGCGCTGGACCTGGTCGCCGAGGCACTGCTCGAGAAAGAGACCATCGATGGGCAAGAAGTCGCCCAGCTGGTGCAAGCCGGCATGGCCAGCACATCGGTGCCTACCGACGACGGCATCCTCTCGTCACCCCAACCCGACGCCTAACCCCTGACTCGCTGACTCGCTGACTCGCCGAACGGCCGGACCCAGTTCCGAACGTGGACGAGCCGACCGTCTGACGAGCCAACTCGGCGTACCCAAACCCGCCGTGGGCCTGTGGAGCCGATGATGGGCGCGAGATGCCCACAACGATGCGAGTTCGGGTGATCGCACCGACGACCGCCGGCCCCAACGCTGCGAGCGGCAGCGAGCCAACGGACGATCGGTTCGCGTTTCGGAGGGAGCAGGCGAAGCGAAGCGGAGCCCAGTCCCGACCACCCAGCTCAGTTCCGTCAGTTTGACTCGCGGGCTGTGGCGATGTCGGCCCACAGATCGGTGGCTGTGACGCGGCCCAGGTACGCGGCCTTCACCACGCCCTGGCGGTCGGCCAACAGCAACGTGGGCACGGCATCGATCTGGTACCGGCTGTGCAGCGCACGCTGGACGTTGTACTCGATCTCGGCGAAGCCCACCACCCCGCTGGCCGCGACTGCAGCCTTTGCCACCACGTCGGCGCAGGTGTGGCACGTGGCCGAGGTGAAGGCCACCAGCAACCACTCGTGATCGGCGTGCGGGAAGTCGGCGCGGTCGAGCTGTTGCGGGGTGTGATAGCGGGGTTGCGTGGGGGCATCGGGTTGCCTGCGCCGCCGGGCCACCACGGCCACAACCCCAGCAACGGCAACGATCGCCAGGGCCAGCAGCACACGTTCCACGCTGCCAGCCTGCCAGGGTTCAGCCAGCCAGAGCGAACGAGCCCGAGCGGCCACGCAGCTCGGGATCGCGTGCCAACAGGCGCTCGACGTAGATGCGCTGCCCGCTCTCGACCACCAGCGGAGTGCCCAGTGCCGACTGGTCGATGATGGGCACGGTGATCAGCCCGCTGCCAGGCAGCGGCAGCGCCTCGAGGCCCGGGACCGGCACCAGACCACCGGGCCCCAGCGCACTGACGGTCACCGTGGTGTCGGCGCTGTCGACGTTCAGTACCACCAGAACGTTCTCGAGAGCGATGTCGGTGCCGACGGCCGCCGACCATCGGGTGGACGCCAACCCAGGCGGAGATCCCATGACCACCGATGTGGCGATGGAGTCGCCGGCCGGGCGGGTGATGACTCGCTCGACCACGATCGAATCGCTGGCATACGTGGCGAACGAGGCGCCGTGGCGGCCAGCGGGAAGACCGGGTACATCGTCGGTCGACAGCGTGACCACACGACCAGCCGGCACGACGACCTCGGTGTCGTTCAGGAACTCGCCACTCTCGACGGCCGACTGTTGCGCCTGGGCATCGAGGCCGAGGAAGATCGCGAAGACCGTGACCTCCTGGTCTGAGCCGTTGAAGATTGCGTACTGCTCGTCGATGTTCGTGCCCACTTCGCCATCGGCGAAGTAGTACTGGCTGGACAGCGACGGGGCGCCCAGGGTGAGGCTGAAGCCCGACCGACCGCCACCCACGTACTGCTGAACTCTGGCCGCCACCACGCGACCGCGGCTGGCCTGCACCTTGGCGGCCAGCACGGGTTCGTCGCGTGCGCCCAGTTCGACCACCTGAACCGACTGCCCGGGCACCGGGTAGCCCTGCAGACGCGACGGGTTGCGGATGCCGTCGGCGGTGACGAATCCGATGTCGACGATGGCCGCGTCGGGGTACGGGTTGCTGAGGATGATCCGTTCGCTGCTGTCGTCCACCGTGAACCCATCGGCGAAGTACCACGACGACGACGCGGCATTGGCACACGGCGTGACCGCATCGCCGGCGGGATGACGCGCCACCTGTTCGACGAAACCGCCTCCGCCGTCGATCTCGACCACGGCCGACGCGAACGCTCCGGTGGGCTGCTGCGCGGCGAGGTCGATGCTGAGATTGGATCGCGCCTCGATCGAGATGGGCTGCACGATGGCCGCTGCCTGGGTGTCGGAGGAGTAGATGGTGATGCGGCCGTCGATCGCCACATCGAGCGGATTGGTGATCTCGACACTGCCGCCCACCCCGTCTTCGCCCGAGGGCACACCGGGACAGAACCACGATGAGGTGATGAACGAACCGCTGGGCACGAACGGCATGGTGGGCTTGCCCAACGTGGCGAAGGTGGGATCGATCTGCACCGGCGTGTCGCGGGCGGTGATGCCCAAGCCCACCAGCCCAGCGGCGACCACCACTGCCGACAGCGCGCGTTGCGGCTTCATGCCTGCACCTCGGCTTCGCCCGTATCGTTGGAGGGCTGCAGTTCTACAACGACTGCCTGTTCGGTGCCGGCGCTCTCGGTGTCGATGAGCGAGCCGTCGTCGGAGGACAGGTCGTCGCTGATCGTCAACCCGCCGTCGTCGGGCCGGTCCTGAGCCATCTGCGTTTGCCCCGCACCGGGCAACACGATGAACGGGTCGAGCGTGAACACTGGACCATCGAGCTGATCGTCTGCGGCACGCCAATGGTCGCGCGACCGGCGGAACCTGATGTTCGTGGCCGCCAGTGCCACCACGGCCCAGCCCAGTGCCTGCGCCAGCAACATCAGCCGGACCGATGAGGCTGTCTGGTACGTCAAGGTGGCCGTGCCCGCTGTCTGGATGTCGAACGCCAGCGTGGATCCGAATGCCTGCCGGCCGACCACTTCCTGCCCGTCGACCCGCAGTTGCCAGCCGCGATCGAAGGGCACCGACACATGCAACGTTCCGACAGGCACCTCGGCGCGGCCGACCTGCAGATGGTCGACACCGTTCATGATCGGTGTGGCGCCGCTGATGTCGGACTGCGCCAGCGCCTCGGCGCCCGCCGTGGTACTGGCCTGCGCGCCTGCGGCTGTCAGCATGCTGCGCGCCGGAATCCAGGCGCGGTTCTCGTAGACCACGAAGTTGGGCGGACTGTACTGCTCGGCAAGATCCAACTGATCGCCCAACGCATCCAGCAGGCCGGCCGGCACGGGCAATGCATCATCGTCGCTCGACTCGGCACCATCGACCACGGGCACGATGATGAACCGGATCGCATATGGCGCCAGCAGGCGGCCGGCGCGTGTGGTGGAACCTGTGGCCAGTGCGTCGAGTGCGGCCACGATCTGGTCGTGCGCCTTGCCGGGCGGCGCCGCCCACGTGTCGGCGACCTGCAGCCGCCGATCGCTGGTGACTGCGTAGCCGATACCCGGCCGGTAGGGCTGGCCGCTGACCGGCAGCACCCGCTGGTCGCCCACCCACAACACGCGGTAGTCGCCGTCCGTCGGTTGGTCGGGCAACCGCACGCCCAACAGGTCGATGAGCGTGGTCTTCGGGGCGTCCCAGCGACCCGAGGTCAAGCCGATGGCCGCGGGCACGATGCCGATGATGATTGCGATGATGCTGATCAGGCTGAGTGGTTGCCGCCAACCGAAGCTGCCGCCACGCACGTCGAGTTCGAACGATGCCACCACGCAGCCGGCGGCGATGGCCAGGCCGATGGCCACGGGGACCAACATGATGCCCGGTTCGGGCATGCGCAGCGGCAACGACCCGCCGTCGTCCAACGCCGCCAGCCATCCGAACACGACCACCAGCAGGCCGGCGCGCACTGCCCAACCAAACCGCCAACCACGCCCGACCAGCACCGCCGCCACGACCGGCAGGTACAGCGCGACGCTGAGGATGACCCCGCGCGCGTGACCGATGTCGAAGGTGACGAGCTGCATGACCGAGTCACCACGGTCGCCCACCGGGCGCGGGCCCACGATGGCCGTCCACCCACCGTCGGCCGACAACGACGCGATCCATGGCAGGTTCAGCACCACGCCCAGCAACGACGCCAGCAGTCCAACGGTGGTCAGTCGCACCGACGCAGCGATGGATGCACCGGTGGCCAGCGTGGCCACACCCAACACCACCATGACCAGCGGAGCGATCAGCAGATACGACGGTGCGAATGCCGTAGCGATCGCCGCCACCAGACCACCGGCGGCTACCAGACGCACCAGGCGTCGAAGCGTGACATCACTGGTTCGCTCGCCGTCGTCGTCGGCAGGACCGGGTTCGAGTCCTGCGGCTCGGCGGGCGACATCGATCGACCACGGCAACGCTGCCGAGACGGCCAACGCGCTCCAGCGACCCATGGAGATCATCTGGTTGCTCAATGGAATCGCTGCATAGACCACCGTGCAGACCAACCGCGAGCGCGTGATGCTGAACGCACCCGACACCCGCCACATGCCGGCCGCGCCCACCACGACGGCACCGACAACGCCCACGGTCTGCAGCAAACCCATGTGGAACAAGGTGGTCACGCTGGCCAGAGCAATGATGGCCAGCCCGGTGGGCGACGGTGAATCGCCGCCGACGCCCTGCTGGTTCCAGCCGCTGGTGTACGTGCGCAACAGATGGCGCGGGCTGGTGTCGAACGGCAGGAACTGACCGAAGCGCGGAATGCCTCCGGTGATCAACTGCCGCCCACCGACGATCACGGCGATCAGCAGGAAGCACCAGCCGATGGCCGCAGAGGCCCCCGACCGTTCGCGCCACGCCTTACCGCCACCCCACGATGCATCAGGACGTGCATCGCGGGCGCGCAGATGCGCCGCCACGCGAGCGCTGCCCCGCAGCTGCAACCCGACGACCTCGCGGTCGGGCACCAGCCGGCCGGCGGAAAGCGAGCGACGGCGGGCCAGCAGCCGGGGCGTGCGCGGAACCAGGCCGACCAGCGAACGCACCCCGGCCCAACCCCGTGCAGCCTGGCCCGAGAACAGGCAGATGACGAATTGCGTCAGGGTGACCAGCGTGAGCTCGATGGACAACAACGGCAGCCGACGCGCCCCGCTGAGCGTGGCCACGGCTCGCATGCGGTGGCGAGCTCGCAGCATCTCGTGCGGCAGATCGGGGCGACGCTGGGGCAACGATTCCACGTGGCGCACCCGCGCCGATGGCACCACCACGACACGGGCGCCACTGTGATGCGCCCGCCAGCACAGGTCGACATCCTCGCCGTGATAGGTGACGTCGGGGTCGAATCCGCTCAGGCTGCGGAACAGGTCGGCTCGGATCAGCAGGCACGCGCTGGGCAGCGCAAACACATCGCGCACTGCGTCGTGCTGCTCTTGATCGGTCTCGCCGGGCTCGACGATGGGATCGGTCTCGCCGAACCGGTCGACCGCGAAGCCGACGTGCTGCAGCACGTTGGGGCGATCCCACTGGACCAGCTTGGGGCCGACGATGCCGGCATTCGAGCGATAGAGCTCTTCCACGAGCAATCGAATCGTGTCGGGCTCCATGGCCACGTCGTCGTGCAGGAAGCAGAAGAACCCGTTCTCGCCCTCGACCAATCGCATGACCTCGTTGGCGGCCGGGCCGAAACCCGGGTTGCCATCCACCGCCCGCACGAACCCCCGAGGCAGCGCCGTACGGATGCGGTCGGGCAGGTCGGCGGGGTCGCCGACCACCAGCACCAGGATCTTCAGGTTGGCGTAGTCCTGTGCAGCAAGGCCGGCCAGCGTCTGAACGAACCATTCGCCCGGCTCGTGTACCACCATGACAGCCACGACGGGCGGTGCGAGCTGGCCGGCGGGTTCCACGATCAAACGAGGCTAGCGGCGAGGCTTCCAGCCAACAGGTCACGCCGTCGGGGCACCATCCGACAAAGTGCTTGCAATAGTTAGCAGTGTGCGGTATGATGTGTTCACAGCCCTCCAGACGACCGGCCCCCGCCGATCGCTCACCCGCTAGAAAAGGAGCCTCCCATGGCCACCTCCATCCCCACCTTCCCATCATTCGACTTCAGCAAGCTCGATCTGTCGAAGCTCGACTTCAGCAAGTTCGACGTGTCGAGGCTGGCCCGACCCTTCACCGGCACACAGGCCGAGCAAGTCGCCAGCAAGGTCGCCGGCATGGTCCGCGATGCCGCATACGTGGTCATCGGCTTCGGCGTGTTGACGGCACAGCAGGCCCAGGTGCGTCGCCGCGAACTGGTCGACACACTGACCGACAACGCCGCTGTCCAGCAGATGGGCGTCACCCGCACGCAGATCGAAGAGCTCGTCGCCGGTCTCGAGGCACGGCTGTCGAAGCTGGACGAGCGGTTCGCGGCCCTCGAGGGCAAGCTGGATACCGCCATCGAGGCGACCGTCGAGCGCCTGCCCGAGCAGGCCGGCGCGTTGGTCGAACAGGCCCACGAGATCGCCAAGGTCGCTCGCAAGCAAGTGCGCGGCATGCTGCGCACCGCCGCCTGATTTCACGATTCGACGGAGTGTGAGGGACGAGCGGCATGTCGCCGCTCGTCCCTCTGCGTTTTCTGAACACGGCGCTCTGTGACGGCGGACAGTTCGTCAGCCGAACCAGCCGCTGACGTCCACCACCAGGTCGGCCGAGCCATTGGTCACCAGGCACCAGCGCCCACTGGCATCGAGCATGGTGTTCACCAAGACCGCAACGTTGGTTCGCGGCACGTACCGCAGCATCGACAGATCGGGCACCGGGTTGATGCACGGGTGCACCGTCAGGTAGCCGGCGCGCGTACCGTCCACCGCAGTGAACTGCGCGGCCACCGACCGGGCCACGCCCGCCGGCACCGATCCCGATCCGGCCACGACGATCTGGCGCCCCACGTTGCGGGCGAACGGACCGCTCCATGCCTGGCCCTCGCGTGTGTCGGCGATGCGGAACGGTGTGACCGCGTGGAAGTCGGTGGTGGCCGACGGGCCGTACCACCCGTTCTGGTCGATGGCCAGATCCATGGGCGCACTGATGAAGATGCATGCTTCGCCCGAAGCGCTGACGGCGATGTCGGCGTAGTTGGTGACCTCGCCCCCCAGGTTGACGTTGGCCGAGCTGGCCCACGGCCGCGGTTCATCGCATGGCCACACCGTGACGAAACCGGGATACACCGGATCGAGCGCATGCACGCTGAGCGAGGCGCCCGTCGAGTCGGGCGCGCCGCCCCCCAGGCCGCGCGTGTCGACACGCACTGTGGTGCCCGCCGCCAGTTGACCGGTGGAGGTGCGCGAGTCGAACAGTCGCTTGGTCTGGATGGGCTCGTAGCGTGCCGGTGCGGTGGGCGCGAACGACCCGGTCATGTCGACCACGACATCGGTGGTGATGTTGCTGAACACGCAGAACGAGCCATCGGCACTGAGCGGCACGATGGCCGAACCACTGACCACCTGACCCACCTGCGACTGCACGGCCGACGTGAACGTTCTGCCCACGCCGCACGGGTACGCCGTGATGTATCCCTGGGCGCGCGACTCGACAGTGACGATGTTGACCGCCACTGCAGTGGTGTTGGGCGGCACCGTGGGCCGGACCACCAGCGTGCATCCCAATGTCAACTGACGGGCATCGGTGCCGAGACCTTCGCGGGTGTCGATCAGGCGAACCGGCACGATCGGTTGAAAACGGGCGGCGGGCGAATCGGCGGCGACACCTGTGGCCGGGGGCGCCTCACGGCCGGTGCATCCGGTCACCGGAGCGCCCGGAGTGGGCGCGCCGGGCGCGGGCGCTGTGGGCGTCGACCCCGTTCCGCGAACCGAGAACCAGTTGGACTTCAGACCCATCGCACTGCGGAACGCATCGCCGCTGATGGCCACCGAGCCGCCGGTGCCGTCGACCGACATGGTGGTGACTCGCCCACCCCAATCACCGTGACCCGATCGCGCTGTGATCGTGATTCCGGTGAAGCTGCCGATGGTGGGCCACTTGGCGGCGATGGCCGATGCCGCCAGCGTGGTCTGCCACGTGTGGTTGGGGTTGCCGGCGGTCGCGTCGCCCAGGTCTTCGACCGCAGGGAACGGCAGTGTGGTGGCCGCGGTCCATCCCCCCGACGAGGCCGAGAACATGGTGTAGGCGATGGCGCCGGTTGACGGAACACGCCGCACGATGCCGGCGGTCGCCTGCACGTTGACATCCACAGCCGGCTGCTCGTAGCGGTTGTAGATGCCCCCGATTCCCTGCCGCCACGCGACCCCCGGGTAGTACTGGCACACCAGGTCGCAGGTCTTGGCGTACGAGTACCGGTTCTCGGCCAGCCCGTAGCTGCGCGCGGCCACCGCCTGTGCCTGCAGCGCAGCCGATCCGGCGGGTGCCCATGACGCCGACATCTCGTTGGCCACCACCGGGCGCAGGTACTGCTCGAGTGGCACCTCGTTGACTGTGCGGTTCTCGCCCGCCGTTCCGTTGATGGCACGAATCGCGCCGCGGTAGCTGCGGACGCGGCCCGACGGCTCGCACACCGCCGCCAGGTTGCGGATCTCGCTGCTGGCCGAGGTGTCGACCTGCGGCCGGACGGTCACAGCCGTGAGCCCACTGGCCACCTGGGTCCATCCAGAGTTCAGCGGATCGCTGGCGGCCGGGCATGGAGCCAGATCGGCACGGGCCCACACCGTGTACGAGCCGGGCGCCATCTCGCGCACGACGACCGACGGCCACGGCCCGCCGACACCATCCACCACCAGCGGCACCAGGTCGCCGACGACTGCAGTCTGCTGGTCGTCCAACGCCATCAGCCGCACGGTGATCGTGGCGACATCGGTAGTTCCCGACACGGTGCCGCCGTAGTAGTGATCGAGGATCTGGGTCGCGGTCCAGCCGTAGTTCGCCGCGTATCCATACGCGCCCCATTGGCTGAGCCCGACGCCGTGCCCGTATCCGTGGCCATCCAGTTCCAGCGTGGTGACCGGTTCGGCATGCACGATCGAGGCGGGCGTCAGGCCTGGAACCGCTGCGCCAGCCGTGACCACACCGGCCGCCGCCACGACCACGAGCGCGCCGAAACTCCGTCGCAAACGTGTCATACATACTTGATCGGCCATCGCTCGGCTCGCCTTGAGCATCGCGACACCGTAGGACGGCACGCCTGTGCACCGTTCGCGGGGGTCACGGCCGATAACCTCGCCCGCTTGGTGGCACGCAACGAATCGATCTCCACGGCGCGCACGCCACTGCCAGAAGGCACCGTTCCGGTCGCCGTCGGACTGTTCATCGCCGGTGTCTGCAGCTTCGCCTTCTTCAAGGTCGGCGTCGTGGCGCTGGGCAGCAAAGAAGCCTTCAAGCCCGTGGTCAGCATGTGGTTCGCCACGTTCGCTTTGGCGCCGGGCCTGTTTCTGCCGCTCGAACAGGAGCTGGGTCGAGCACTGTCGGCCCGCCGCGCGCTGGGCCAAGGCGGCCGCGCCGTGCTGCTGAAGGTGTTGACGCTCGGCGCCGTACTGGCCGGCATGGCGGTCATCGCCCTCATCGCTGTGGGTCCCTGGCTGGCCAACGACTACTTCGGTGGCGATTGGGTCATGGTGGCTGCGCTCGCGCTCTCGATCGTGTGCTATGCCCCCACCCACCTGTCGAAGGGCATCTGCAGCGGCTCGGGCCGGTTCAGATCGTACGCAGTGGTGCTGGGCGCCGACGGTGTGGTGCGCATCCTGTTCTGCCTGCTGCTTGCGGCTATCGGTGTGACTGCCGTCGGCTGGTACGGCATGGCGGTCGCGGTCGCCCCGTTGGTGGGCGTCATCGCCGTCGGAGCGAAGGGCCAACTACGTACCGACGTGGGACCGCCAGCGGATTGGAAAGAGGTCACCCCCAATCTCGGCTGGCTGCTGCTGGGCTCGTTGATGGCGGCCGGACTGGTCAACGCAGGCCCCATCGCCACCAGCCTGTTGGCCGACGACAACGACGCACTCGTCACCAACTTCGCGTACGGCGTGATCCTGGCCCGCATTCCGTTGTTCTTGTTTCAGGCCGTGCAGGCAGCGCTGTTGCCTCGCCTGTCACGCCTGGCCGCGGCCGGCGAGATGACCGAGTTCCGAGTCGGTTTCCGCAAACTGCTGAACGTCGTGATCGGCGTCGGCGTGCTGGGCACGGTGGGGGCCTGGGTCCTCGGACCTCTCGCTGTGCGGATCATGTACAACGGCGCCGAGCTCAGCCGTCGAACGCTGGCCGTACTGGCCCTGGGCAGCGCCTTCTACATGCTGGGTTTGGCCATCTCGCAGGCGGTGCTGGCTTTGCACGGCCACGCTCAGGTGGCGTTGGGCTGGAGCGTGGGCATGGTCTCCTTCATCGTGACCACCTCGTTGATGAACGGCGAGGTGTTCCGCCGCGTCGAGCTCGGCCTGCTTGCCGGCTCGTTGGCGGCGATGGTGGTGTTTGCGCTGGCGCTGCGCGGCAGGCTGCGTGCCGGCGCCGTGCCCGACGCCGAGTCGTTGCTGGTGGCACTGACCGACATGCCCTTCGAGAGCTGAACTCAAGATCTCAGCGACGCTGCAGGCGATGCGACTCGAGCTCGAGGTCGTGTTGCACCATCATCTTGATGAGCTCGGGAAACTCGACCTCGGGCTGCCAACCCAGCTTGGTGCGCGCCTTGGTGGAGTCACCAATGAGCAGGTCGACCTCGGCCGGCCGGTAGAACTTTGGGTCTTGGCGGATGTACGGCCGCCAGTTGTCGATGCCGACCTCGGCGAAGGCCCGCTGCACCAGATCTTCGATGCTGTAGGTCTTGCCGGTGGCGATGACGTAGTCGTCGGGCTGATCTTGCTGCAGCATCATCCACATCGCCTTCACGTAGTCGCCCGCGTAGCCCCAGTCGCGCTTGCTGTCCAGGTTGCCCATGACGATCTCTTGCTGCAGGCCCAGCTTGATGCGGGCCGCAGAGTTGGTGACCTTGCGGGTGACGAACTCGAGCCCGCGCCGCGGACCCTCATGGTTGAACAGGATGCCCGAACATGCGTACAGGCCATAGCTCTCGCGGTAGTTGACGGTGATGTCGTGGCCGAACACCTTGGCGCAGCCGTACGGCGACCGCGGGTGGAATGGGGTCATCTCGGTCTGCGGGGTCTGGCGGACCTTGCCGAACATCTCTGACGAACTGGCCTGGTAGAAGCGGATCGTGTTGTTCTGGCTGCCACCCACGATGCGGACTGCGTCGAGCATGCGCAACACACCCGTGCCGGTGATGTTGGCGGTGAGCTCTGCCTGGTTGAAGCTCATCGCCACGAACGAGATGGCGGCCAGGTTGTAGACCTCGTCGGGCTGCACATGATCGAGTGCCTTGACCAGCGACGGCAGGTCGGCCAGGTCGCCGGGCACCGGTTCCACGTACGGGAACTCGTCGCGCATCTGGGTCATCCGCGGGTTGTTCTGGCCCTTCACCATGCCGAACACCTGGTATCCCTTCCCGTGCAGGAACTCAGCGAGGTGCTGGCCGTCCTGGCCGGTGATTCCTGTGATGAACGCGCGGGGCATCAGTTCGTCTCTCCTGGGTTGGGGGCCTGGGTCGGGGCCGGCCGAGTCTACGAGACGGCGGTCGAACAACGGGCGCACACCAGACCCAGCGCGGCTAGCGTGCGTTCAGCCATGGTCGCCCCTTCCGTTGCGTTCGACGTCGGCCCACTCGTCGGCCCACGAACCGGCATCGGCGCCGCAGTCGCTGCGCTGCAGGCGTCGCTGTCGCACCGCGACGACGTCACGGTCATGCCCTACCTCACCAGTTTCCGCGCCCGTCCGGCCGACGGTGTGCGCCGGCTGCCGCTGCCGGCCGCGTTGTCTCATCGGCTGTGGGCGCATACCGACCACCCCCGCGTCGATCGGTGGCTGCCCGCCGATCGAGTGAACGGCAATGCCGCCGACGTCATCCATGGCACCAACTACGTGGTACCGCCCAGCCGGCTGCCACGGCTGGTGTCGGTGTACGACTGCTGGTTCTTGCGTCATCCCCATCACGCGCATCCCGACGTGGTTCGCGCCGGCAAGGTGCTGTTGCGGGCGCTTCGCCACGGGGCAGTGGCCCACACCGGTTCGGTCGCCACGGCCGACGCGCTGCGCGAGCTGGTACCGCAGGCCACCATTCGTACGGTGCCGCTGGCTGCGATTGCCTTGCCCGCTGCGTCGCCCCAGTGCCCCATTCCCGAACTGCAGGACCGTGAGTTCGTCGTGGCTGTGGCCACGCTGGAACGCCGCAAGAACCTGCCTCGGCTGGTGACGGCGTTCGGAAAGTTGGCCGACGATCATCCCGAGCTGCGGCTGGTCATTGCCGGCGGAGCAGGCGACGACCGGCGTGCCGTCGACGCGGCCATCGATCTGCTGACGCCGGCAGCTGCGGCCAGGGTCATGTTGACCGGGTATGTGGCCGACGAGGCCCGCTCGTGGTTGCTGCACCATGCTCGCCTGCTGGCGTATCCATCGCTGGACGAAGGCTTCGGCTTCCCGCTGCTGGACGCGATGCAGGCGGGTACGCCCATCGTGGCATCCGACGTGGGGTCGATTCCCGAGGTTGCCGGAAACGCCGCCGTGCTGGTGCCGCCCCACGATGTCGATGCGCTCGCCGGGGCCATCGATCGGGTGCTGACCGACGACCAGACGCGCAGCGAACTGTTGGCCGCTGCCCCCGCACGTCTGGCAACCTTCTCGTGGCAGGCAACCGCCGCCGGAATGGTGCAACTGTACACCGAACTGGCCGACGGACGAACTGGCGACATCGGCACCGCAGATGTCCCAGGCAGCGCGGGCACCCCATGATCGCCGTGTTGTGTGGGGGTGTGGGCGCGGCGCGATTCCTGCGCGCCCTGCGACTGGTCACTGATCCGGCCCAGGTGGTCGCCGTGGTCAACACCGCCGACGACACTGTGATGCACGGGCTGTCGATCTCGCCCGACCTCGACACCATCACCTACACGTTGGCAGGCGCCATCGATCCGGTGCGCGGCTGGGGACTGGTCGACGAGACCTGGGTGGCCATGGCCAACCTGCAGCGGTACGCGGATGTGCGTCCCCCCGCATCCACCGCCGCGCCCATGTGGTTCAATCTGGGCGACCGCGACCTGGCGACGCACTTCTACCGCACTGCCCGCCTGGCCGAGGGCGCCCCCCTTTCGGCAGTGACGGCCGAGATCGCCACCGCCTGGCAGTTGCCCGAGCAACTGGTGCCGATGAGCGACGACCGGGTATCCACCATCATCGAGTTGGTCGATGGCCGCACGGTGTCGTTCCAGGAGTACTTCGTGGCAATGCGTCACTCGGTGGCAGTGCGCTCGGTCAGGTTTCAGGGCGCGGCCGACGCAGTGCTGCAGCCCATGGCCGCGTCCGCCATCCAGCACGCCGACATGGTGGTGGTGGCCCCATCGAACCCGTTGGTGTCCATCGCCCCGCTGCGGGCGTTGAACGGCATGGATGCACTGTTGGCCGCGCGTCGGCAATCGGTGGTGGCCATCTCGCCGATCGTCGGGGGGGTCGCGTTGAAAGGGCCGGCCGACCGGATGCTGGCAGAGCTGGGACACGAGCCCACCGTGGTCGGCGTCGCCCGGTTGTACCGCGACATCGCCAGCGTGCTGGTGATCGATCCGGCCGACCAGCATCTTGCCGCGGACGTCGAAGCAGCGGGCATGCGGCCGGTGGTGGTGCCCTCGGTGATGTCGTCACCCCAGGCCTCGGCCGGGCTGGCCACGGCCGTGCTGACCGCCATCGCCGGCTGACCGATCGCTGGCCTTGATCACCGGCTGACCGATCGCTGCACGGTCCCGCCCCAGAAACGTCAGGGTCCCGGCGCGGTAGGCGCCGGGACCGAGTCGTTTGTATGGATCCTGTGATCTGGTGGCGAGGTTGATCTGGGTGGCGCGGTGCCAGCCGGGTTGATCAGCTGACGTTCGAACGGCGCCGCACCAACAGGGTGGCGGCACCCGTACCAGCTGCCAGGCTGGCCAGGATGAGCGGGATGGCCACGTCAGTACCTGTGTTGGGCAACAGACCGTCCCGCAACACCGAGCTGGGCGACACCTGGGCTGCCGACGTGGGAGCCGCCTGATCGACGGATGAAACCGTCACGCCTCCGGCAGCCGGGGTGGTGGGAACTTCGCTGG
>JANNFQ010000224.1:0-11568 GCA_031380045.1 Acidimicrobiaceae bacterium | reverse complement strand
CTCGACGATCTGAACGGGCTCGACGATCTGGATGGGCTCGACGATCTGGATGGGCTCGACGATCTGGATGGGCTCAGCGATCGCGATCGGCTCGGATTCGACGATCTGGATGGGCTCAGCGATCGCGATCGGCTCGGGTTCGACGATCTGAATCGGCTCAGCGATCGCGATCGGCTCGGGTTCGACGATCTGGACGACAGGAGGCGGGAACGCGGCGGGCGGCTCGATCGGCGGAGCGAAGGGCACGTGAAGCGACGCGACCTCAGCTTCGGCGAGCGGCTGCGATTGGTGGGATCGCGCGGTTCCATTCACCAGTGGTGCGGCCATTGCCAGCATCACCGACGCAGCGCGCCGAGCCGCAGCAACGGTTTCGGCGGCCTCGGCCTCGGCCTGTGTCAGCGCCAGCTCCAGCGCTTCACGGCGAGCTTCCATCAGGCCGTCCAACCGGGCCCGCAGTTGCTGACGAGCCGAGTCGCCTGCCTCGGCTGCTGTCGCCTCTTGCAGTGCCGCGCGAAGTTGCAACGTGAGCATGGCGATACCGGCCCGAGGTGGCAGTGAGGCCCCGCCCTGTGACGAGCGGACTTCACTGAGCATGGTTGCCCGACTCCGTGTCGGGACCGCTGACCCGGCCAGCGCGGTGCGCTACCTGTTGGCGCGCTTCCAGCAGGATGCGTGCCGCTTCGGTCTGCGCTGCCTCTCGAATCGAGCCAATCACCGCGACGTGCTGGCGTTCCATTTCAGCGAGCGACTGCTGTGAAGCGACGACCTCTTCGTGCAAGGCGGCGCGCATGACCGAGTCGTGATGTTGGGCCGCCAGTGTTCGCGCCTTCGCTGCGGCGATCTCGGCTTCGAGCCTCGACCGTTCCATCTCGAGCTCGTTGTGGGCGCCGGGCCACGAGCTGACCGCAGCCGGGGGCCAGAAGGCATCCGCGCCGCGACCACGAGGCTCAGGCGAGTCCGGAGGGTCGTCAGCGAGGGACAACTCCGGAATCCACTCGTGCGACGAGCTGGGATGGTTGTGGCGCGATCGATCGATCGGCACGCCGTTCAGCCCGACCATGGTGTCACCAGCGCGTCTGTTGTGGTTGCTGCGATCTCGGTCATCAGCGGCGGTCATGTCGGCCCGGTCTGGCGGCATCCGCAGCCGAGCCGCGGGCCCAGCGGCCGGTTCGCTTGGCAGCAGCGATGGTCGACGGCTCGGTCCAGAAGTCATGAGTTGTGTCGGACTGCTCGACCTCGTTGGACGGAACGTCGATGACCAGCCAGGCGCGGCGTTCGCCAGGCCGTTCCGAACACGGATCCAGCGGTGATTCCAGATCTGTGGGTGATGGTTGGAGTGACTCGGCCAACTTCTCGAGCAGCGTCGAGAGGTCGACGAAATCGGCTTCGTCCAACAGATCCGAGACGCCGTGCGGCAGATGCTGCGGCTCGTCGTTGGTCGTCACAACGGTCTCGCCGGCTTCGATTCGAGCGACGTGGCCCCTCATCTCGGCTCGGGCGCGAGCGAGATCGATGACCGCCTGTCCCTCTCGGTTCTCGGCCGCCCACCACTGGTCGAGCACCACGGCGAGTTGCTGTTGCGATTCAGTGCCGTCGGGTTCGCCGGGCAGGAACGCGTCGTCGATCACACACTCGAGCGCATCCGCTTCGGCCTTCGTGCGGACGACCGCAACGCCCAGTGCAGCGACCTCGGGGCGAGCCAAGGGCAGGTCCAAGTCGACGCGGTCACACGTCGTCGCACTGACTGCGCACCGACCGATGTGGGCGACCTCTTGGTCGAACTCGGCGCGCCTCGTCATGATCTGCCGCTGAGCATCGAAGAACTGCTGGGTCAACCGGCTGTGGATTGCCGCGACGTGGGCCAACTGGCCTGATTCGCGGCCGAGGCGGGACGACGCCTGTCGAACGGAGGCGAGGAAGTTCGCCTGTTCCTCTCTCAATGTCTCCAGGAACTCCTCGACCCCTGTCGACTGGCCGTCCGTCAGCGTTTCGCTGTGGTCAAGCCGCGAAATCGTGTGCATGGCCACCGAAGGTAAGTGCGACCGGTGACGTCAGCATGAACACGGCATGGCCGCCCGGCATCTACGCGGCGAAATCCCGAGATGACAGCGGCCCGTCGCCAACCGTCCAGTGCCTGGTCCTCAGTGTTCACCGACTGTCCACTTACCAAGCATTGTCTTCCCGTGACGTACTTGGTTTCGTCAAGACGATGTCAAGAGACCTTGGTCGACCGCGCTTGAGGTCCACCCGATCCAACAGGCAATTGCTCGCCGCACAGGCTTTGGTGGTGTCGGTGGCGCTGACCGCGTGGTGGGCTGCGGGCAATGACGGGCCGTCGATGGCGACGCTCGATGGCACCGCCTCGGCTGGCGCTGCCCTGACGGATTCGTCACGGGACATGGCCGGTTCAGTGCCCACGGTCGAAGACCTCGGTGGCGCAACTGCAGGGGCCGCTACTGCTGGTCCTGATTTCGCAGCGGGTTCAACACAGGAAGGCTCAGTGGCCAGTGAGCCCGGCACCGTTGGAGGTGATCAGCTGACGGCCTACTCGGATCTCCCTTCCGGCGGACTCGCCGCGTCGTCAGACAACTCCGGTGACTCGGACGACTCAGAAGACTCAGACGACTCGGACGACTCGGACGACTCGGATTCCGGCGACTTGTCCGACGGCTCGCATCCGTCCACCTCGCCGGCCGAGACCAGCACGTCGACGCCACGGTCACCCGACTCGACCAGTACGCCGACGACCACAACCGATCGGCCCACCACCACGACCGCGCCTACCAACACGACGACCACCAGCCCTGCGCCGACCACCACGGCGCCGACCGTTCCGGAACCGGACGGCGGCTGCACGGTCTCGACGCTGCTGGTGCCCAGCTGTGGCGCTTGGCTGGGTTCGTCCACGCCCTCTCGAGATGGGACGTTCGACTATGCGCGGGGCCTGGTCGAGTACGAGGCCGTCGCCCAGAACGTTCCCGACGTCCTCCACTTCTACAAGACTGGCGCGGCGACGTTCCCGACCGCAGCCGAAGTCGCCCTCGCCGAGCGTCCGGGTCGGCAACACAGCCTGCTGCTGTACAACTGGAAACCCAGTACTGCGCTGACCTGGCGCGAGATTGCCGACGGGGCGGCCGACCAGAACATCAGCGTCGTTGCCGAGGGTTTGAAGCGGTACCCGGGCCGATTCTTCCTGGCCATCCACCATGAACCCGAGAACGACCAAGGTGCAGTCGGCTCCGGAAGAACCCCTGATGACTATGTGGCCATGTACCGACACGTCGTCACGATGCTGCGCGACCTGGGTGTCACCAATGCCGTGTACGTCATGAACTTCATGGGTTTCGCAGGGTGGGCACCGGTCGCCGATGCGTTCTATCCGGGCGACGACGTGGTGGATTGGATCGCCTACGACCCGTATGCCCATGCCGGCCAGTCGACCTTCACGCAACTGCTCAATCGGCCGAGCGGCGACTGGCCGGGCTTCTACGCATGGGCCACGGCCCGTGCGCCGGGCACCCCGATCATGCTCGGTGAGTGGGGGTTCGATCTTGCCAGCCAACCCCTGGCGCCGGCAGCCGTCGACGTGGCCGCCGACACCCTTGAATCCAGGTTTCCGATGGTGAAGGCCTTGGTGTACTGGAACAACCGAACGGCAGAGTTCGACTATCGCCTGGGCCAGCCGACAGCCACAGGCCAGGCGTACGACGACGCGTATGCACGCATGGCCGACGACCCGTACTTCAACTCGACACCGGTCACTGCAGTGGTCGCCACCGACGCTTCGAGTCTGGTGCCCGGCAGCATCGAGCGACCGGTGGTTCAACGTCGCTCGCGTGTGTGAGCGTCGACGACTGGACTACTCGTGGACGACGACGGTGCCGCCCATGGGCATGCTGTTGGTCGCCCAGATCATGTCCATGGCCAGGTTGCTGACCCTGATGCATCCATGCGAAGCCGGATAGTTGGGCACGTTGCGATAGCCGTGCACGGCCACACCGCCCACGATGAACCGCGGTCGATACAGCTCGCCCAATGACCCGAAGTATGCCGGGTCGTCGCTGACCCGGTACACGCGGAAGTTGCCCACCGGCGTGTATGCCTTGTCGGTCAGGATCTGGCCGGTCTTCTGGTCCTTGGCGGTGTAGTCGTAGTTACCACCCGTGCTGACGTTCAGCACCCATTGCGTGGCCCCGCCACGGACGATGAAGGCCAGTTGCTTGCCCTTGTCCACCTCGAACAGGTCGCCCGATGTGATGCCCGGCACTGGCCGGCAGCGGTTGCCGTTCAGCGCGGCCGCCGTGGTCTCGTCGATGTTGCCGCTCTTGTTGGCCATGCCCATGTACTTCTGGAACGCCATCACCGCCTGCGAGGTGCTCCAGCCGTAGTTGCCATCGACGCCGGCGTTCCAGTAGCCCAGATCGAGTAGCCGCTGCTGCGCCCGGCCCACGGTGCTGGGGCCGGAGCCCGGCACGACCGCGGCGACCGGTGTGGTCGGGTAGCCCGGGCAGCCGACCGTGGAACCGCTGCTGTTGGCGGGCGCGGCGAACGGGGCCGCCACCGGGGTGCCCAAGTAGTAGCCGGCGGCATCGGCAATCAGGTGGCCGCCCGACTGCGTGAACACGTCGAACCCGCGCGCCGACACGGCCACGGTGGCGTGGTTGGGCAGCGTCTGCACGGCGCGCACCACGTTCAGTGTCGACTCCTTTCGCTGCTTCTCGGTCGGCGCGTACGACCCTGCTGGGCTGAGCGACACGTACCCGCCCGACAACGCCTCGGTCATCGTCAGGTTCATTGCCAGCGCCGCAACGTCGGAGCGTCCGATTGCCGGATTCGTGGCCACCGGCACCTCGAGGTTCCACACCGGCAGCGGCATCTGTGTGCCGCCGAGCGGGTTCAGGGTCGCATCGCGTGTATCCAGGAAGCGAGTGGGTGCGCTGAGTGGAACGAACAGGCCGTCGGTCGACGCCGGGGCGGACGAACCGGTCATCAGGCCGACGACATCGACGATCAGGTTGCCGCCGCTTTGGCTGAACACGTTGAAGTCGCCGTCGGCGTCCAACGGCACGATCACTTGGTTGGCCACGATGTGCAACGGATACAGCGAGTTGAGGTTGGCGGCGGTGGGCAGTGGGGCGCCGGCCGGGTAGACCGTCCAGAAGCCCGCCGCGAATGCTTCGGTTTTGAGGTTCAGCACCGCGGCCGACGCCCCACTGGCGTCTGGCACGCGAACCTCGACGGTGGAGGTCGGGGCGATGGTCAGGAACGTGCGTGAATCGAAGATGCGCTTGGGGCTGGGCAGCGGCTGAAAACGCCCGGCCGCCGTCGCGCCACTGAGCTCGTATGCGCCCAACATGTCGACCACCACATGGCCGCCGCGCTGGCTGAAGATGTCGACGCTGCCGTCGGTGCCGATGGGCACTGTGACCAGGTTGGGTACGGCCAGTGCGTCACCCAGTGCCGACCAGCGCTCGTCGACGTTGATGTTCGATGCCAGCGGCATGGTGCCGCCGTGCGGGTACACGGTCCAAAAACCGATGCCGGCCGGGCCGACGACCGTGACGTTCAGCACTGCCGCACGTGCCGTGGTGATGTCGGGCAGGCCGAACGCGCCGGCGACCTGGACGGTGATGGGCACGCCCGCGGCCACCGGGGTGCCGGCGACACGTGTGTCCAACAGGCGCGTGGGGGTGGGCAGCGACCGGTATGCGGTGGTGTCGCCAGGCGCGGCGGCGCCGGCGACGCCGGCGGCGAAGGGCACGCCGACCATGGTGGTCGAGGCGAAGCACGAGGCAGCCACGGCCACGGCAGCAATGAAGGTCAAGTTTCGGGTCCGCACGCCGCAGAGAGTAGTGGTGCAGGTGCGCCAAGCGCACGCGGCACTCTCGACCCCCGCCTCCTTTGGGGCTGAAGTCTCAGCGTGTCGTCGAGCCTGATGGTCGAGGCTTACCGCTTGGGCGGACGGATGCCGCGGAACTCCCAGTCGCCGCCCAGCGCAGTGGACACCACTTCTTCGCTCTCGGTGGGCTGCGCTCCGTATCCGTCGGCGATGGCCGTGGGCCCGCTGACGATGGTGTTGGTCAGCGCGCCTAGGCCCTCGACCTCGACAGTCACTACATCGCCCGGCTGCACGGGTCGGCTGTACGCCGGCGTACCCGAGAAGACCATGTCGCCGGGCAGCAATGTGATCGTGCGTGCCAGATCGGCGACCAGGTAGTGCATGTCCCACGTCATCTCGTCGGTGTTGCCGTCCTGGCGCACCTCGCCGTTCACCAACGTGCGGATGCTCTTGCCGCGGAAGTCCCAATCGGTGACCAACGACGGGCCCACCGGGCACAGGGTGTCGCTGCCCTTCACCCGCAGCATCGATCCGGCGTCGGTGTCGCGGAAGTCGTGCAACCCATAGTCGTTGCCGATGCTGTAACCGGCGATGTAGTCGGCAGCGTCCTGGGGGGCGACGTTGCGGCATGCCCGGCCGATGACGATGACCACTTCGCCTTCGTAGTTCAACCACTTGCATCGATCGGGCCTGACGACGTGGCCGCGATGCCCGTTCAGTGCCGATGTCGGCTTCTGGAAGTAGGTCGGCGTGGGCGCCAGGTTGATCTGGAACTCGCGGACGCGGCTGATGTGGTTCAGGTGGACGCACAGGATCTTCGACGGTTCGCTGGGCGGCAGGTACACGGCGTCGGCCTCGGCGATGCGGCGCCCGTCGCCGGCGACCAGTTCGTCGCCTTCACGCGTGACGGTGGCGACCGAACCCTCCAGCAGTATGCGACTGGTCGTGGGCATGTGTGGCCCTCCTTTGCTGGGCATCATCACGTCGAATGGAAAATCGTTTGGATCCTAACGATTATGATCGGCGGCCATGACCACCGGATTCATGTTCCCCCGCAGTGGCACGGGGCGGGCATCGTTGGTGCCGCCACCGCCGTGGCACTACAGCGGCCAGATGCTGACCATCGAGTACCGCACCGATCCGCAGGCGGTCGCGGAGTTGTTGCCGGCGCCACTGGAACTGGCCGACGATGACCCCGGCGCGGTGGCCGTGATCTGGGCCGACTGGCAGAGCTGCAGCGATACTTTCGACGAACTGCTCGATCCGGTTCGCAGCCAGTACATGGAGACGTTCGTCGTGGTGCGCTGCAAGTACCAGGGGCAGCACTACAGCCGGTGCGTGTACATCTGGGTCGACAAAGACTTCGCGATGGTCCGCGGCCACCATCAGGGCTATCCCAAGAAGATGGGCGAGCTGTACCTGACGCGCGCGGTTCGGGTGGGCAAGGCGGGCCCCCGGTTGGAACCCGGTGGGCGGTTCGGTGCAACGTGCGCCGCGTACGGCCGGCGGCTGATCGACGCCACGTTCACCATCACGGGTGCCGCCGAGTCGGCAGGGTTCGTGAACGCGTTGCCCATGTTGCACAACAGGGTCATGCCGGCCATCGAGGGCGACGGCACCGACAGCCTGAACGAACTGGTCACCATGCGCGGCTTCGACGCCGAGGTCGGCCCGTGCTTTGCCGGCGATGCAACGCTGTCAATGTACGAGTCGCCGGTGGAGGAACTGACGCGCATCGCCCCGGTCGAGATGATCGGCGGCTTCTGGCGCGAGGTGGGCACGTCGTGGAAAGCGGGCACCACGCTGCAGAGGCACAACCTGTGAGCCCGGCCCCGCCCGACGAACGTGTCGAGGTGGATCTGGGCGCGGCGGACGCCGACATCACCGATCCCGATGCCTACACGTCGGGTGTTCCCTATGCGACGTTCGAGCGCTTGCGCACCACCGATCCGATCAGCTGGTGGGACGAACACGACGCCAAATCCGGCATGAAGGGCGCAGGATTTTGGGCGGTCACTCGTCACGACGATCTGCTGCAAGTCAGCCGTCAGGTCGAGACGTTCTCGTCGGCGCAGGGCATCACCTTGGAAGAGATGGACCCCGACGACTTCGCAGCCCGTCGCAACATGTTGGAGTACGACCCGCCCGAGCACACCCGCTATCGCCGCCTGGTGTCCAAGCCGTTCAGCCGTCGCGAGGTGTATGCCTACGAACACGGCATTCGAACGCTGGCCCGTACGGTGATCGACGAAGCGTTGGCCGGCCCGGCATCGTTCGACTTCGTCGACAAGGTCGCCAAGCAGTTGCCGATGCGCATGCTGGGGCGGCTGCTGGGTGTTCCCGACGACGACGGGCCGTGGCTGGTCGAGCGCGGCGATGCACTGTTGGGCAACTTCGATCCCGAGTTCACCGATCATCCGGTCGGCATTGCCGACACCGACGAGTTCAAGCACATCCCGTTCCGTTCGCCTGCCGCGCTGGACCTGTACCAGTACGCCGAACGTCAGGCCGCGCAGCGCCGCGCCCACCCGACCGACGACGTCATCAGCGACATCTTGGCGCCGACGATCGACGGCGAACAGCTGACCGAGCGCGAGTTCAAGAACTTCTTCGTGCTGTTGGTCAGCGCAGGCAACGACACCACTCGCTACACGATGGCTGCCGGCATGAAGGCACTCATCGAGCATCCGCAACAGATGGCCGAGCTGCGCGACTCGATCGGCAAGGACCCCGCCGTCATGGATCGAGCGGTGGAAGAGATCTTGCGGTGGGCCACGGTCACGATGCACTTCCGACGCACCGCCACGCGAGACGTCGAGATGCGCGGCAAGCAGATCAAGGCCGGCGACAAGGTGGTCATCTGGTTCGTGTCGGCCGACTTCGACCGTGACCAGTTCCCCGAGCCGTACC
Organism: Acidimicrobiaceae bacterium; assembly: GCA_031380045.1. Classification (GTDB taxonomy): domain Bacteria; phylum Actinomycetota; class Acidimicrobiia; order Acidimicrobiales; family Ilumatobacteraceae; genus VFMC01. The sequence goes on along the minus strand of JANNFQ010000224.1, from coordinate 2,819 downwards.
GATTCGACATCCATCGCTCGCCCAACGATCACGTTGCGTTCGGCCGCATGAGCCCGCACCTGTGCCTGGGCGCGCAGCTGGCGCGCATGGAACTGAAGGTGGTGTTCGAGGAACTGTTGCCGCGTCTGGCCGACGCGCGATTGGACGGACCGGTCGACCGGCTGCGATCGAACTTCATCGCCGGCATGAAGCGTGTGCCGGTCAACGTGACGCCGTCATGAATGGCGTGCGCGTCACAGGCAGATCTTCGCACCCGTTGGTGCGAGGTATGTATTATTGATCAAACATCCAAAGGGGGAGTCCATGAGGAGAGTTCCAGTTGTTGCTGCATTCGCAGCCCTGGCCCTCGTCGCGGCCGCATGCGGCAGCGGCGAGAAAAGCACCGCAACCGACGCACCGGTCGAGTCGCCAGCGACCGGCGATTCCACTGCAGATTCCACTGCAGATTCCGCAGGTGACTGCACGCTCGACGAGCCGTTGAAGATCGGCTATGCGGCCGATTTCGACCTCGGCGGCATCGGCGACGTGCCGGGTACGAACGCGGCCAAGTTCATCGTCGATCAAGTCAACGAGGCTGGCGGCGTTGGCGGCCTGCCGGTGGAGTTCGAGATCAAGCAGATCAGCCAGACCCCACCTGATCCTGCGGCCGCGCAGCGCGCCGTGCAAGAAATGCTGGACGGCGGCGCCGACATCCTGCTGGGGCCACCGTTCTCCGACTACGGCCTGCCATTGTTGGAAGTGACCAACGGGACGGTTCCGGTGCTGTTCGTGACGGCCACCGAGATCACCCTGCCCGATCCGTCGCGCGGTTCGTTCCTGGTCTCGTTCAACGACCAGGTGCAGGCTTCGGCCGCTGCACAGTTCGCCTCCGAGCAGGGCTTCAAGACTGCGGTCACGATGTCCTCCAGCGACATCCCGTACCTGAACGTCACCACGGCGTCGTTCACCGAGATCTTCACCGGCGCCGGTGGCACGGTCGACGCCGACCTGTCGTTCAACCTGGGCGATGGCGACTTCTCGGCACAGGTCAACGAGATCGCCGGCATGGACCCCGTTCCCGACGTCATCTACTCGGCGTTTTTCCTGCCAGAGGCGGGCATCTTCTTGAAGCAGTTGCGTGAGGCGGGCGTCGAATCGGCCGTCATCAGCGCCGACGGCTTCGATGCCAGCCTGATCTGGACAATCGGTGCCGATGCCGAGGGTGTGTTCTTCACGTCGCATACCTTCCCCGGTCCGGGCAACAGGGTGCAGCAGTTCCTCGACGACTACGCCGCCAGCGGCGGTCCGGCCATCGAGACCGTGTCGTTCGGTGCGTTGGGTGCCGACGCGGCGCAGATCGCCATCGCTGCCACCGAGGCAGCGTGTTCCACCGACGGTGCTGCACTCATCGACGCCATCCAGAACCTGACGGTCGATGTCACCACCGGCACCACCAGTTATGTCGGCACCACGGGCACGCCCAAGCGTGACGTGACCATCCTGACGGTCACCGATGGAGCGCCGGCCCTGGTCGAGTCGTTCTTCCCGACGGTCGTTGCCGGCGGCTGAGCATCACCATGATCCTCGAGGTCGACGAGGTCACCACCCGATATGGAGCATTGACGGCGCTGCACGCCGTGTCGCTACATGTCGAGGCGGGTGAGCTCGTCGCTCTCGTGGGTCCCAACGGAGCAGGCAAGACCACGCTGCTGTCGTCGGTGGTCGGGTTGTTGCGGCCCGCGTCTGGCCGCGTGCGATTCGACGGAAAAGACATCACGGGCATGGACCCGGCGGCGCTGGTCGCCGCCGGGTTGGCCCTGGTACCCGAACGCCGTCGCATCTTCAAAGACCTGTCGGTTGCCGACAACCTCCGTTTGGCCGGCACCACGGTCGCGAAGGGTCTGCGCAAGCAGCGCATGGATGAGATGGCCGAACTGTTCCCGGTGCTGCGCACCAAGTGGGATCTGTCGGCGGGCTTTCTGTCGGGTGGCCAAGCACAGCAGTTGGCAGTGGCTCGTGCGCTGATGAGCGAGCCAAAGGTCTTGTTGCTGGACGAGCCCTGCCTGGGTTTGGCGCCCACCATGGTCGACGTCATCTTCGATCTGCTGGATCATCTACGAGCGCAGGGTCGCACCGTGCTGGTGGTCGAGCAGCAGGCGCAGCGCGTGCTGGGCGTTGCCGATCGCGGCTACGTGCTGCGCACCGGGTCCATCGTCGCCGAGGGCCGTGGTGCCGACCTGGCCGATCGCTCCGATCTCTTCGACACCTATATCGGCGGTTCGTGATGGGTATCGGCGGTTCGTGATGACCGACTTCGTGCAGAACCTCATCGATGGGCTTGGCGCCGGCAGCACCTATGCGCTGTTGGCCGTCGGCGTCTCGATGCTGTTCGGCGTCATGCACCTGGTCAACTTCGCGCACGGCGAACTGCTGACCGTGGGCGCATATGTCATCTACGGCATGCGCAGCAAGGACATCCCGTGGGTCGCTACCATCCCCGTGGCCATCCTGTCGGCGGTGGTGCTGTCGATGGGAATCGAGTTCGTGGCTTTTCGCAGGGTGCGTACGGCCAGCGCGTTCACGTTGCTGCTGACCTCGTTCGCCATCGAGATCCTGTCGCATGCGGCATGGCGCATCGGTGTGTCGTCCACTCCTCGTCGCTATGCCGCGCCCGACATCGCCTTCAAGGCGGTGCAGTGGGGGCCGTTCAACATCGAGGTGTGGGACGTCGTCAGCATCGTCGTCGCGGTCGCGTGCTTCGTCGCCACCGCGATCATGTTGCGCACCACCATGTTCGGCCTGTCCATCCGCGCCGCGTCCGAAGACTTCGACGCGGCTCG
>JANNFQ010000187.1:0-1802 GCA_031380045.1 Acidimicrobiaceae bacterium | reverse complement strand
CTGGACAACTCGTCGATCTTGGTGGAGCAGACCACGGCTTCGTGACTTGCTGCGCAGGTCGCGCTCGGAGCGGGCAACCCATCGTCCAGACTGACGTCGTGGGGCATGAGCGATCGAGGTTTGCGGGTGGCGATCAGGCGTACCTGCGCGACGAGCAGTATCGTGACGACTCTCGGCTGGCTCGTCGCGCCGATCTGCATGCCAAGTACGGCACGACACCAACGCCGTGGTTCGACTGGGTGTTCGACCGGGTCAGGCTGGCTCCGGCAATGTCCGTGCTGGAGGCGGGCTGTGGCGCCGGTTGGCTGTGGCAGCAATCGACGGTGCCGGTTCCGGCGGGGGTGCGACTGACGCTGACGGACCTGTCGCCCGGCATGGTCGACACGGCGGTACGAAACATCGAGGAGACGAAGCGGTTTGCCGCCGTAGTGGGTGAACCTGCCGACCTGCAGTCGTTGCCCTTTCCTGCCCGCTCGTTCGATCGAGTCGTCGCCAACCACATGCTGTACCACCTGCCAGATCCCGCCGTGGGTGTCAGCGAACTGGCGCGCGTGGTGAAGACCGATGGCCTGGCGGTGGTGGCCACCAACGGCCGGCGGCACATGCGCGAGCTGTGGTGGATTCGATCATCGGTCTTCGGCACCCAGCCCATCGACCACACCGTCGATGTGTTCGGCGCCGAGGTCGGTTTCGGCATGTTGCGCGACCAGTTCGCCGATGTCCGTTGGTTCGCATTCCAGGACGAACTTCGCTGCACCGACCCGGCCGACGTACTGGCCTACGTGTGCTCGACGCCACCCGGCGAAGATGCAAACACCGAGCAACTGCAGCATCTGAGTGCGGCGCTCGACGCCGAGTTCGAGCGTGGTGCAGGCACGATGACGATCACGAAAGACACGGGGTGCTTCGTGTGTCGGGCGCCGTTCGCTTCGTGACATGTGCCCGCTGACCGATGACTTCCGCCGAGAGTGGCAGTCTGAGATGCCATGAGCGATACCAGGGTTCACGCTGCGACGTCGGGACGGTCGAACGGAATCGGGCCAGGTCCCGATTGGGAACCTGTGGGCGATGCGATGCCGCCCGATCTGGACGGGCCTCGCCTGCTGGTCGGTACGCGCAAAGGCGCGTGGATCTTTGCTGCCGACTCGGCGCGGCAGCAGTGGGCCACCAGCGGCCCGACCTTCCTGGGCCACATCATCCAGCACGTCGTGCTGGATCCGCGCGACCACACCACCATGCTGATGGCCGCGAAAACCGGGCACCTGGGGCCGACCGTGTTCCGGTCGACCGATGGCGGCCGCTCGTGGACCGAGGCCAGCAAGCCGCCCGCGTTCCACACCGGCGACGCATTCGGGCGAAGCGTGCGCACGGTGTTCTGGCTGGCGCCGGGGCACGCCGACCAGCCCGATGTCTGGTACGCCGGTGGCTCGCCGCAGGGCCTGTTCCGCACCGCTGATGGCGGTGACACGTGGGCGCCCGTGGATGGCTGGAACGATCACCCGAACTGGGGAACCTGGGCCGAGTGGCCCGATGTCGAGGGCACACCAGATGGATCCATGTTGCACTCGGTGCTCATCGATCCTCGCGATGCCGACCACATGTACCTCGGGCTGTCGGGCGGCGGTGTGTTCGAGTCGCTCGACGGCGGCTCGGATTGGCAGCCCATCAACCTGGGCTGCGCGGCCGACTTCCTGCCCGGCCCCGACGCGCCGTTCGGTCACGATCCGCATTGTGTGCGCATGCATCCGCTGATGCCCGATCGTCTGTACCAGCAGAACCACTGCGGCATCTACCGGCTGGAT
>JANNFQ010000179.1:0-5782 GCA_031380045.1 Acidimicrobiaceae bacterium | reverse complement strand
GACGCGTTGGTCGGCCGGACGGCAACCGTCGATCTGTCGGCCGGATCGTTGCTGACCGCTGGCATGTGGGCCGACGCAACCGGCCTCGGTGCCGGCGAGCGCACCGTTGGTGCAGTGCTGGACGCCGGCCGATTTCCCATCGGTCTGGCACAGGGATCAACTGCCGTGGCGGTACCGATCGACGGCGAGCCGGTCGGCGTGACCGTACGAGTCGTCGAAGTGACCACCACCGAGGCCGGCGGACTGCGCGTCACCTTGGCGGTACCCGACGCCGATGCCTCGGGCATCGCCCAACTGGCGGCGACCGATCGCCTGGTCATCATCGGCCTGCCGGCCACAACGGCGGCCGAGTCGAAACCCGACACCCAGCCCGAAACGGCCACACCGTGATCATCGGCGTCAGCTCGTGGCGCGGTCTGGGCGCATCCACCACTGCGCTGTCGATCGCCGCGTCGTTGGTCACGCGCGGCGAGCAGCCGTGGCTGATCGAGGCCGATCCGGCCGGTGGTGTGATGGCGGCGCGCCTCGGCATCCCATCGTCGCTGACCGGGTCGCTAGAGCGACTGGCCTTCCCGACCGTCCGCAGCAACACCCTCGACCGCTTCCATCAGGCAGCCGCGCACGTGGCGGGCATGCGGGTCATCACTGCGCCCGGCGATCCGTTCCGCGCATGGACCTGCCATGCTCCACGACTTCCGTGGGCCGGCACGCTGCGCGAGTTGGACGGCCCGGTCGTCGTGGACCTCGGTCGGTTGCGTGGCGGCGGGCCGAACGCCTCACTCATCGCCCATCTGGATCTGCTGCTGCTGGTCGCCAATCCCGACACGGTCACGTTGGCGTCCACCATGGAGTGGGCCGACGCATCGGGCAAGTCGTCGCCCATCGACGCGGGACTACCGCTGGACCTGACCCGCATCGTGGTCATCGACGCGCCGATCGTTGCCGAGCGGGTCGGTCGCACCGATGCCGAAGCAGAACTGGGCGACCGTTTCGCCGGCTGGTTGCCGTGGGCCCCCGATGCCGTGCAGGTGCTGCACCACGGCGGCGCGCTGACCGATCGTCGCGCCCGCCGTCAACCACTCATCCAGGCAACCGACCAGTTGGTCGTGCGTCTGCACTCGTGGCTGACGATCGAGGAAGCAGCATGACCGCGCTGGACATGGGCTTCCCGGCGCCAACGCTGCGCGACCAGTCGCACACCGACGACGAGCTCGAGGCGTTGGCCGGCGAGGTTCGCCGCGCCTTCGGCGATCGCCTGCCGGTACCACGTCGCGACGAGACCGCCGCCGATCGCGAACTGCGCGAAGAGATCACCCGCGAGGTGCTGGAGAACAGCATCCTCGTCGAGGTCGAATCGCAACGCATGGTTGCCCGACAAGCGCCCCTGACCGATGCCGAGCAAGCAACGTTGGTCGAACTGGTGCTTTCCGAGATGTTCGGTCTGCCCAAGCTGTTGTCGGTCCTGCGCGATCCGGAAGTGACCGACGTGTTGGTGTTCGGCTGCGATCCGGTTCGCATCGAGCGCGCCGATGGGTCACGCCAACTGATGGCACCACTGGTGCGTCGCGATCGCGACCTCGAGCGGATCATCTACGACACCGCCGCGGCACGACGCCGCCCGTTCAACCGCGAGCACCCGTTCGTCGACCTCGAGCTCGAGCCAGGCGTTCGCTTTCACGGCGAGGGTTTCGACGTGGTCGGTCGGCCGCTGATCACCATCCGTCGCGCTGCCGTGTGCGGCGTCGGTCTGGAGTCGCTGGCCGAACGGGGCATGCTGGACACCGCCGCCGTCGCACTGTTGCGGGCCGCGATCGCGGCCGACATGTCCATTCTGGTTGCCGGCCGCATGGGGTCGGGCAAGACCACCATGCTGCGCGCGTTGATCGGCGAGATCCCCGACACCGATGTGTTGGTCACCATCGAGACCGACTTCGAACTGAACGTGGCCCAGATGGGCAGCCACCCGTTCGTCCACTCGTACCAGGCGCGCATCCCATCCACCAGCGACGGTACCGGCATCTCGTGCGCCGACATGATGGTGCCGGCGGTACGCACGCGCGCCGACTGGATCATCGTCGGCGAGGTGCGCGGCTCTGAAGGCGGGGCCATGGTGCAGGCGATGAGCATCGGCCAGGGCACCATGGCAACGGTGCACGGCGGCTCGGCCAAGGACGGCCTCGAGCGTCTGGCCGAGTTGATCGCCTATCACAACGGCGTCGACCTGCGCATGGCTCGTTGGCAGGTGTACCGCAGCGTCGATCTGGTGCTGCACGTGCACGGCGGCAACGACACGGGCCGCTGGCTGGCCGAGATCATCGCCCCCTCGGTCGAAGAAGATGGCGCTCGATTCATCGCCCACCGCTTGATGGGTGCATGGCCCGAGGCCGACGATGATCGCGCCCGTGTGCTCAGCGAGCCGCAACGCCCGATGTTGGATCGTCTGCACGCGGCCGACCCCGATTTCTCGGCCGATGCGTGGCATCGCCGTGTCGAGACCCACGCACCGTTGCTGCACGGCTCGCCCATCGGCGCGGGCAGTCGATCGGCCGTGTCTCGATGAGCTCGCCCATTCTCGCCACCGTGCCAGTCGCCGGCGTGGCGATGATTGCGGCCCTCATGGTCGGCGGGGCATTGGCCTGCGTGGCCGCATCGGCGCGGCCGTCACCCCGGCCACCTACTCGTCACCCCGGCCGGCGCACGTCGCGCACGGCGGTGGACAACACGTCGATGCTGTCAGATATGGGCACGCAGCGCATCGCCATCGGTGTCGCCGTCGGATTCGTGGTCCTGCTGCTGACCCGTTGGCCGTTGTTGGCACTGGCGGCCGCCGTGCTGACGGCCGTGTGGGGGCGGTTCTTGAGAGACGAGCGGGCCGACGCCGAACGGCTGCGCATCGAGGGCATCGCCAAGTGGCTGGAAGATCTGCGCGACACGTTGCGCGGCAGTTCTGTGGGCGCCGAAGAAGCGCTGGAGCACGTCGCCTTGCGGCCACCCGCGGCCATTCGCGAACCATTGGCCACCTTCGTCTTCCGCCGTCGCCAGGGCTTTCGCACCGAGGACGCGCTGACCGATCTGGCCGACGACTTGGCCCACCCAACGGCCGACGCGGCCATCGCCGCGATCCGACTGGTGATCACCGGAACCGCCGGGGCGGGGCGTCTGTATCGAACGGTCAGCGCGCTTGCGGCAGCAGCCCGCGACGAAGTGCGTGCCCGAGAACGGGTCGACCGGACGCGTTCGCAGTACCAGGCATCGATGAAGCGACTCGTCATCATCGCCGCCCTCTTGATCGCGTATCTGCGCGTTGCCGCGGGCGACTTGCTGGAGCCGTACGGAACCGTCACGGGCCAGATGTTCCTGTTGCTGCCGCTGGCCATGTGGGCCGGGTGCGTCATGTGGTTGCGCAGCATGTGCCGCTACGAACTACCGCAGCGATACCGCATCCTGGGGAGCACCCCGGGCAGCACGCCGGCCGCAGCACCCCAGGCCGCTGCGTTGCTGCGGAGCCCGTCATGAGTCCCTTGCCCATCGCCGCCGTTGTCGCGACGATGATGACCGCGGCCGTCGCCGCCGCGGCCCGGGGGGTGCGACCGCGACGACGCTCGCTTGTTCAGGTGCGCGCGTTGCTGTATCCGACCGAGACGATGTCGCTGGGCGCGCGGCCGCAGCCAGGTCGGGCACTGCCCGGCGCATTCACCAGCTCATTGGCCGGCATGGTTGGTCCGTTGGCGCGCCGCATCGAGAACACGCTTGGCGACGGTCTGCGCTTCGTCGAGATGACGCCAACCGATGTGGCTTCGCGCATCCTGGTCGCGTTCGTCGGCGGTGTCCTCGCCGTTGCCTGCACGGCGGGATCGTTGATGACCATCGGCGCCCTGCCCCCGAGCCGGCTGTGGTTCGTTGCCGCCTTCGTGGTCGGCGCGATGGCCGCGTGGATCATCTGGAGCGACGTCAACGGCCGAGTCCAGCGACGCCGACGCGAGTTCCGTCGCACCACCACCGACTTCGTGCAACTCGTCGCCGTCGGGCTGACCACCGACCAGAGCGTCGAGGAGGCGATCCAGTTTGCACTCTCGGTCGGCGACAGCGACATGTTCGAACTGCTGCGCACCGAGCTGGCGACGGCACCGTTGCGCGGCGTGCCGCTGTGGGAAGCGTTGGATCAATTGGGCCGGCGCTATCAACAGCGCGAGCTCAGCGAGTTCGGCGCCTCCATCGAACGGCAAGGCACCCAAGGTGTCTCGATCACCGAAACGGTCACCACGTTGGCCACCGCGATGCGCGAAAGGTCGCTGGACGACCTCGAGCGCGAGGCCGACAAGGTGAACGCCAACTTGGCCGGACCAACCATCTGTTTCGTCGTCACCACCGTGGTCTTCCTCGCCTACCCATTGGCGATCCGCATCGGGCAGGCCTTCGGTGGCTGACCTCGCCGTGCACCTTTCAATCCCAGTCTCATTTCCCGGCCGACATCGTCGGCCACAACAGAAGGCATGGACGCCATGACCCGCAAGATCCTCCCCCTCTCGGTGCAGACGCACACGATCGCCATGCAGTGGCGCACGCGTCTGGCCGACCGAGCCCGGCACGCGTGGGACGACCGCGCCGATGAATCCGGTATCGACGAGGCCGTCACCAAGATGATCTGGCTGGCCGTCGGCATCGGAGTGGCGTTGGCCGCGACGACGTTCTTCACCGGGATCTTCGAGACCGCCCGCGCCACCGTGCCCGACCCCGTCGCGCCGTGACCCACAGCGTCACCCTCGATGCGGCCATGCACCATCCGGCCTCGCGCGGTCGCGCCCAAAACGGTCGGGTCTCGCGCGATCGCGGCGCCGTCGACATCTCGATCGAGATGTTGTTCGGCATGGTCGCGGTCCTCGTCGCGATGCTCATGCTGTTCGAGGCCGTGGCGTACTGGCATGCCCGCAACGTGTTCGACGAGGCTGCGGCCGAAGGCGTACGCATTGCCGCCGCATACGACGGATCGTGCGTCGACGGCATCGACGCAGCCCGCGCCTCCATCGCCCGGCAGGCGGGCTCATGGGCCACCGACGTCAGCATCTCGTGCACCGATGGACCGATGGTGACCGTCAACGTCAGCGGCCACACCCCCGGGGTACTCAGCGGCTCCATCGACTTCACGGCCACCGTTGCGGAATCGGCCCCCAGTGAACGATGAATCGCGCGACCGCGGCATCGCCACGCCGGTCGAGATGATGTTCCTGCTCGTCTTCGTTCTGGTCGCAGTGGGCTTCATCGGCTTCGTCGGCCGCCTGCACGCGGCAGGCGTGCAGGTGACCAACACGTCGCAGACAGCCGCGCGCGCTGCGTCGCTGACTGCCGGCAGCGACGAGGGACGGGCTGCTGCACAGGACGCGGTCGACCAGTCGACGCTGACGTCGCGATGCAGTTCTGCACCGCTGGCCGACATGAGCTGGACGCCATCCACCACCGGTTCATGGCAGGGCGGCTCGGTGACCGTCACCGTCACGTGCACTGTGGGCAACGGCGAGCTGAGCGGCGTGTGGACCCCGGGTGCACGAACGATCTCGGTCAGCGACACGCAACCCATCGACAGGTACAAGCGATGAGCGCGCGCCGACCGCCGGCCGACCGCGACCGAGGATCGCTGTCGATCGTGATGATGTTCCTGATGATCAACGTGCTGGCGGGGGCGGCCTTGATCGTCGATGGCGGCCGGGCCCTGACCGCCCGCCGCCACCCCGCCAACACTGCCGAGGCCGCAGCCCGATCTGCAGTGGCCAAAAAGTCGCATAAC
>JANNFQ010000134.1:0-4864 GCA_031380045.1 Acidimicrobiaceae bacterium | reverse complement strand
CGCCGTCGTGTCGTATCGGGTCTGCGATCTGGCCGTTCTGGCCGAGCGCAGCCTTGGGTTCGAACGACACTCCCCCTGGTCGCTGGTCGGCCCGCCCGGCTAGTCCGACCAGATCGACCGGCGATATCGCGACCGATCGCCGGTCTGGTTCGCACCGTCCATCCGCACACCCCTGCTGGTGTTCCATGGTGATGCCGACCCGGTCGTGCCGGTGGGGCAGAGCCGTGTGCTGGTCGAACGCATTCGCGCTGCGGGCGGCTTGGTTCAGTTGTGCATTCGACCGGGCGAAGGACACGGCTTTCGCCAGCGAGCACATCAGATCGACGAGTTCGAACGAACCCTGGCGTTCCTGCGCCGCTCCGTGCCATGAGCGATAGCGTCGCGAGCAATCACGGGCGCTCGTGCCCCTGCTCGACGGGACGACCATGACCGACTGGAACCCCAACGATCCCGACGCCACTCGGGTCTACTACGACCTTTCGGCGTGGACGTTCGATCAGCAGGCCGAGCTGGCCGCCGCCATGGCCGATGCCGAGATCCAGCACTCGTGGGACGACACCGAGTTGATGGTGCCGGAAGACAGCGAGCAGGCGGCCGACCTGGTCATCGCCGAGGTCGAGGGGCGGCTGGGTATCGACAGCGAGCCCGCCGCCAATGAGGTGGTGGGCGAGCATCCTGCGCCCATCGCGCTGACCGACGGTGTGCCCACCACCGAGTACGACCTGGACGAGTGGCCCGCGGCCGATCGCCAGGCGCTGACTCACGCGCTGGAGGGTGCCAGCATTCCGTTCAACTGGGACGGCAACGTGGTGCTGGTGGGTACCGGCGACGAGTCGATCGTCGAGGCGCTGCTCGACGAGATCGAGCGCGGCGAGTACGTCGACCTCGATGCCGGCACCGACGGCGATGGTGACGCTGCGTCCACCCAGCCCCCTCCCGAGGTGCTCACCACGTTCTTCCTCGCCAGCGAGCGTCTGCGTCGCGACCCGCTCGATCCCGACGGGCTCGAGCAACTGCTGCTGGCCACCGATGTCGCCGAGCCCGAGCAACCGCCGTTCGGTGTGCAGCCGCGGCTGTGGCAGCAGACGTGCGAGCTGGCCGATCAGTTGGCCGACGCCTTGGTCGACGACGACGAGCCCGATCTCGACGCGGCCAAGACCGCTGCCGAGGCGTTGTACGACCTGCTCCGTCCCAACGTCTGACGCCCGTGCTGTTGGCCGAACTCGAGGTCTGGCACTCACGCCCGACCACGCCGACGCGTCGCATCGCGCTGGGCCATCTGGTGCTGCCGGTCGAGCCCTCGCCGGGCTTCGGTGGCCTGCTGTTGGGCGCAGTCATCGCCAAGCACCTGCCCGATGTCGACGAGGATCTGGTACCCGACATCCATCGCCTCGTGGGCCAGATCGAGCGCGGCGATCGAGTCGCGCAACCCCGCTTGCGTCATCGCTATCAGGTTGATCGTCACGGGCTGGCCGTCAGCGTGCACCGGCTCGAGGGCGAGGGCGACAACGTCAGGTTCGATCTGCACGCTCAGGGCAGCCCGTTGGCACAGGTGCTGGGCGCCATCTATGCGCTGGAACGCCTGGATGCCCCGGCCCGCCGTCATCTGGTGCCTGTTCTCCACCGCGCCATGCGCTGGCGCGGTGCCATCGGGCCGTCGTTCGTGGCCGATCTTGCCGGCACAGCGTCCACATCGTTGGCGGCCATGGCCGATCCACGTGCGTGGGCACTGGAGTTGCTGGGCTTTCCGCTGGGCACCAGCAAGATCTCGAAGAAAGAGATCACCTCGCGCTATCGCGAGGGTTTGCGCAGGGCGCATCCCGACCACGGTGGTGACGAGGCCGCCGCCAGCAAGGCCATCATTGATCTGGGCGAAGCACGAAAGATCCTCAGCGCATGAGCCCTCGCCGCTTGGTCGGGGGCGCCGCACCGGTTCGTCTGCTGCTGTTCCCCGGCGCCGGCTCGTCCAGCCAGCACTCGTCGTTGATCGCGATCCAGCACGCCGTTGCGCCGCTGCAGTGCGTGCGCGCCGACTTCCCATATCGCAAGCTTGGCCGTCGCGCACCCGACCGCCCGCCCGTTCTGCTGCAAGCCGTTGCCGATGAAGCCGCCGCGATGGGCCCAGGCCCGCTGGTGTTGGGCGGCCGATCCATGGGTGGGCGTATCTGCTCGATGGCCGTTGCCGATGGTTCGGTCGCCGCGGTGGGCCTGGTGCTGATCTCGTACCCGTTGCACCCGCCGGGCAAGCCCGACCGGCTGCGCGTCGAGCACCTTCCGTCGCTGCATGTGCCGTGCCTGTTCGTGCACGGCACCAAAGATCCGTTCGGTTCGCCCGACGAGCTGCAGCACTGGACGGCCACCATTCCGGGGTCAGTCACGCACGTGTTCGTCCAGGGCAAGGGGCACGATCTGAAGGGTGCCGACGCCTTCATCGCCGGCACGGTCAGTGACTGGCTGGCCAGCGCAGTGCCCGGCGCCGGCAAGCCTGCGAAAGCTGCGCAGGCCGTCAAGCGTCCTGCGGGTTGATCTCTTCCAACGACCGATGCGCCGTTTCGGGATACGTGAAGAACACGATGCCTGCCGCCACCAACGGACCGAAAGCCAACATGCCCAAAACCTGGCCGTAGCTCCACCCACGGTCCAGCAGCAGTCCGGCCACGATCAGCCCGATGCTGCCGCCCACCAGTGCCATCGCTGCGATCATGCCGCTGGCCTGACCGCGACGTCCGGTGGGGAACAGTTCGTTGCGATACACCGAGAAGGCCGGGTAGGCCATGCCGCCGATCAGACCGCCGAAGAACGCGGCCACCCACATCGGCCAGCCGCCCACGGTGAACGAGCCCACCAGTGCAGCAGCAGCGAGGGGCAGCGACAGCGCCAGCACGCGCCGGCGTCCGCGCATGTCGGCCAGCCGACCGCCCAGCACGAATCCCAACGAAGCGGGCGTCGCTGTGGTGATGGTGAACAACGTGATACCGGTGGAGCTGTAACCACGTACGTCGTCGAGGTAGCGGTTCTGGAAGAACGAGGCCGGGGCGATGAACAGGTTGGCGATGAAAGCGACGGACGCGATGATCACGAAACGGTGCCGATCGACGTGCGTCCGCCCGACCTGGTGCGTCTCGACGACGTGCTCGAATCGTGGCGTCTCGGTCAACCGACGCGAGACGTCCCACGCGGCGACCAACCAGATCAACGAGACCGCGTAGACCAGTCGCCAATCGGCGATCGACTCCAGAGGCAGGGCCATGACGGCGACGCCGGCGCCCAGCCCGCTGGCCATCGCCAGCACGCTGACCGCGTAGGCGCGACTGTTGCGGGGCATTTCCTCGGCCGCGGCCACGGCGATCAACAGGTCCAGTGCGATGCCCAGGGGACGAGCCAGCGTCTGCGTGGCGGTCAAGACCCAGAAGTTGGGCGCAAGGGCGCCCAGCGAGGCACACAGGGGTGCCAGCCAGGCCAACAGCACGATCATCCGCCGCCGTCCGACCCGATCGGCGAAGATCGTGAACGGCAGCGCGATCACGATGCCACAGCGCACGATCACCCCGGCGATGCTTTGGCCGCCCTCGCTGATGCCGAAGTCCTTGGCGGCGAAGTTGACCGTTTGGGTGAACAACGTGTTGACGAACGCAGCGGTCAACGACACCGCTGCCAACAGGCCAAGGATCTTGGCGTGATGGGCGTTCAGCCGGTCGGGTGGCGCCCAGACGGGTTGGCGGCCGTCGCCTGGTGCGTGGTGGCGCAGCGCCGAACGCATCGGCCACCGGAACAGCCATCCGAACCACGGCACGACCAGGCGGTACGTGGTGGTGTCGATGATCTGATCGCCCTGCACCTGCAGCGTTCGTTCGTATTCGCTGAACGGCCCTTCTGCCTGCACCCAGCGATCGTCGCCGTCGGCAACTTCGGCCACGATCGAGTTTCGGGGAGACCGAGCTTGTTCCAGCTGCGACGCGGGCCACGAGCGAACGAGTCGGCTGGGGGGCCTGAGCACGACGAGAGAGTAACCGCGGCCATACTGGTGGGCCATGTCCGCCCCCGCCGTCGATCCCAACGCTGCCCCCGCTGATCTCGATGATCAGATCGTCGTGCACCGCTCGGGCCCGCTGAACGGCACCGTCGTCGTGCCCGGGGCGAAGAACTCTGTGCTGAAGTTGATGGCGGCCACGTTGATGGCCGACGGCGTGTACGAGCTGTCCAACGTGCCCGACATCATCGATGTCGAGATCATGAGCGACCTGTTGGCGGCCATCGGCGTCAGCACAGTTCGCCTGCCGGCCGCCGATGCCGGTGCCGGTGCCGATGCCCAGGTCCAGGGCAACGGTCGTCTGCGCATGACCAACGGCGGCGACATCCAGCCGGTGGCCCCCTACGAACTGGTCGAACGCATCCGTGCGTCCATCAACGTGCTGGGGCCACTGATCGGTCGCTACGGGCGAGTGCGCCTGTCATTGCCAGGCGGCGACGACTTTGGATCGCGCCCCATCGACATGCACCTGCGCGGCCTCGAGGCGATGGGCGCCACATTCCAGATCACCCCCGGCTACGTCGAAGCTCGTGCCGATCGCCTGCACGGCGCCGACGTGACTTTTGAGTTCCCGAGCGTGGGTGCCACCGAAAACATCCTGACGGCGGCCGTTCATGCCAAAGGCACCACCGTCATCGACAACGCGGCGCGCGAGCCCGAGATCGCCGACCTGTGCGCCATGCTGATCTCGATGGGCGCAGACATCGAAGGCGTCGGATCGTCGACGCTCGTCGTGCACGGTGTCCAGCCGGGATCGCTGCGCGCCACCGACCACCGCACGGTCTCCGATCGCATCCAGGCCGCCACCTACGTCGCCGCGGTTGCGGTGGCCGG
>JANNFQ010000124.1:0-9109 GCA_031380045.1 Acidimicrobiaceae bacterium | reverse complement strand
GCGCAGGTGTTCACCGCCGGCCCTGGCG
Organism: Acidimicrobiaceae bacterium; assembly: GCA_031380045.1. Taxonomy (GTDB): domain Bacteria; phylum Actinomycetota; class Acidimicrobiia; order Acidimicrobiales; family Ilumatobacteraceae; genus VFMC01. The sequence continues at coordinate 9,081 of JANNFQ010000124.1, read as the reverse complement.
GCGGTGGCGGGGGTGGGCGATTCGGGGGTGCGGGTGGCGGCGCGGGCTACCTGTCGTGCGAGCTGGCCACGCTCGGCGGCCAGGTTCTGCCAGCAACCGGCGGCGGAGGAGGAGGCGGAGGGAGTTCGTACGTGACGCCAGGTGCTCCCGTGATCAACGCTCGGCTTGTCGCCCTTGGCAGTGCTCCGCGAGCTGTCATCTCGTATGTCTTCGGCGCCGACAGAACGCCGCCCGTCGTGACGGTGCCGGCGTCGCCGCTCGTCGTCGAGGCATCTGGCCCAGCGGGTGCGGTGGTCACGTACGCTGCCTCGGCCACCGATCGCGCCCCGTCATCTCCCACGGTCACATGCGTCCCCGCGTCGGGGTCGGTCTTCCCGCTCGGTGACTCGCCGGTCGCCTGCTCGGCCACCGACAGCGCCGGCAACGTGGGTACGGCGACCTTCACGGTTCGGGTGGTGGACACCACTGCGCCGGCACTCGATCCGGTCGGCGACCACACCGCCGAGGCCACGTCGCCCAGCGGCGCGGCAGTCAGCTATCCCCTCCCCGCCGCCACCGACGCCGTGTCGGCCCCCGCTGTCGTCTGCGCGCCCTTGTCTGGCAGCGTCTTCGCACTCGGCAGCACACCGATTTCGTGCGCGGCCACCGATGCAGCCGGCAACAGCTCGACCGTGAGTGGATCGGTCACGGTCGCCGACACGACACCACCGACGTGGACGACGTTCCCGAGTGACATCGTCGTCACGGCGACTTCGGGAACGGGTGCGTCAGTGCAGTACGCAGTGCCGACGGCCGCGGACGTCGCGTCTGCTTCGGTGACGGTCGCCTGCGATCGAGCATCGGGGGCGACGTTCTCTGTGGGAACTTCGCGCGTCGGATGCACAGCGACGGACGCAGCGGGTCAGACGATCTCCCGATCGTTGGTCGTGACCGTCCAGCCCAGCCTGACGCCCTACGAGTTGGTCTACACCACCGGTGACGCTTCGCCCCGGCCGCTGGCCGGCGCGGCCTTCCCGTCGAGCGCAGTGGTGTCTGTCGCCCCCAACCTGCCTGCGAACGACCGGCGCCTGATCAGTGTGGGGTACGTGATCGTTTCGCCAACCGGTCGGGTCACACTGACGTCGCGCACGGCGGCGCCGTACTCGCTGCCGCCCCGCAGCTTCTCGAGTGGCATGTGGAAGATCTCGGTCGTGATCGTCGAGCGTGACGGGTCGCGATGGGTTCTGACCACACGATCGGCAACCTTCTCATCGGTGTAGCCGAGGGTCCCGGCGTCGACGCCAGCCGCCGGGCAACTGGGATCAGGTCGAGAATGGGGCGATCGTTCGGAGGTGCGTGTTGAGCTGCTCGGCGATGCGTGCCAGATGGGCAAGGTCGAGTCGATCGAGTGGGTCGATGATCCACTCTCGGACGCGTGCGACGTGTTCTGGTGCGGTACGGCCCAGCAGTTCCGTGTCGCTGAGGGTGACGACGCGCGATGCCAGCTTGATCAGGTTGACCCACGCTGCCAGTTCGTCTGCATCGAGCCACCGCACCTCATCGCCGGGGGACATTGGCATCAACCCATCGCAACCGGGTCACGCTGTGCCGGTGCGGCGCGTCGGCCAACAAACCACTGTGCGATGGAATCCACAAGGCAGCCGGCTTCCACGATCCCCAGTCGTGAGCTTCACAGAAGCGGAGCGCGCGTAGCTGGCTGTCGTCGATCCCGACAGCGCAGAGTTCAACTGTTGCCGACGCGGCCCGATCAGTTGGTTCTGTGGTTGAGCCACCAGAAGCAGGCGGCGGCGGCGATTGCGGCCAGCACGACGAACAGGCCGAGCTCGACAGTTTGAAGCGCCCAGAACTGGTTGCCGGTGTGGACCTGGGCGATGTCGTGGATGCCGGACCTCTCGGCGCACACGGCGAGAGCGGCGTCGACGTCCGGGGTCTCGCGGGTGATGTGGCAAGCAGCGGCGAGCGTGCCTTCTACGTCCGACTTCGAAAGTGTCTGCCCGGCCGCATCGACAGTTCGTGACGACAGGATCCAACCCCCGAGCCCGCTCGGCCCGAATGACGGAACACTCACGGACTGGGTGCTGATCAGATGCGAGCGGACGACTTTCTGCACGAACATCCGCACGATCAAGAATCCCGCGAGCGATGCCGCTATCGCAGGGATCGTTCGACGCACGATGGCTCCCACGAGTGTTCCGAGCGCCAGACCGAACAGGGCATAGCCGATCGGGACGATGCCGCGTTGGGCAAAGTTCGCGGTCCCGATGCGGTTCCCCGTCGAGTCGATCGGGCCCGACCACCACGTGAACACCAGCGCGAACACCGCGACGACTGCGACGGCGACCAGGCCGGTCACGGCGATCTTGGTTGCCAGCCACCGGTTGCGGGTGATGCTCTGTGTCCAGACCACCCGGTAGGTGTGATCCTCGAATTCGCGAGTCAGCAAGGGTGCCCCCCAGAACGCCCCGATCAAGGCGGGCACCGCGATCAGCGCAGTGCCGAGCAGACGAAGCCAATCGGAGAAGCCGGTCAGGTCGTTGCTGCCGCCGATGCCGTACGTGTCGTCGATGTGGCCACGAGTGGCCACGAGCACGACGACCACGACGAGGGTCGCGCCGAGAGCGAGGGCAGCTTGAGCCCGAAACTGACGCCAGGCGAGCCACACCATCAGCTCACGCTCCGCAACGACGGCGCTGCACATGACGTAGCCATGGATGTTGCCGCCATGTAGGCGAGCACCAGGTCTTCGAGACCCACCTCGCTGACCGTCCACGACGGGTCGAGCACCGGTTGCGTCGTGTGGACGAGGAACGTGGACTGCCGATCGGTGTGGCTCTGTTGGATCACGGTCTGATCAATCGGCAAGCGATCTGGCTCGCGTCGAGCGCCCATCAGCACCCTGTGCGTCGCGAGCAGGCCGTCGACATCACCGGCCAACCGAACCCGTCCTGCGGCGAGGACGATCAAGTGGTCGCAGACTCGCTCGACATCCGCCAACAGGTGTGACGACAAGATGATCGACAACCCATCAGCCGCAAGCTCCATCAAGTCCGCCAGGAACTGGCGGCGTGCGAGCGGATCGAGGCTGGCGACGGGCTCGTCCAGGATCAACAGCTCGGGACACTTGCCGATCGCCACGGCCAGCGCGAGCTGGGCTCGCTGGCCGCCCGACAACTCACCCGCGCGCCGAGCAGGGTCGAGACCGGCTCGGACGATCCGCGCTGTCGCGGCCGTCGCATCCCACCTCGGATTCAGACGGGCCCCGAGTTGCAGATGATCGCCGACCGTCAGGTCGGAGTAGAGCGGCACATCCTGGGCGAGGAAGCCAACCTTGGCCAATTGATCAGCGTCGCGCCCCGGTCGGCTACCCAGCACGGTGATCTGCCCCTCGGTCGGTTGCAACAGACCGACAGCCAGATTCAGCAACGTGGACTTGCCAGCACCATTCGAGCCGACGAGACCGACAACGCGACCCGCGGGCACCGTCATGGTGTTCTGGCGCAACGCCCACGTGCGGCCGTAGCGCTTGCCTACCGCGGATGCTTCGATCGCCGCTGTCATGCCACGCCCTCGTTCATCCCCGAGCGAAAGGTGCTCTCGAACAGCGCAGCGATGCTGTCGTCGTCCAGGCCCGCCCGTCGCGCCTTCGCCAGCCACCCGCTCAGTTCCTTGCGCAACGCTGCGTGCGCAGCCAACGACGAGTCGGCGAGCGAACGAGTGACGAAGGTTCCCACCCCTGGCCGCCCCTCTGCCAAACCCTCGAACTCCAACTCTCGGTACGCCTTCAGCACCGTGTTCGGATTGATTGCGACTGCCGCAACCACGTCCTTCACCGTCGGCAGCTGATCGCCGGCGTGCAACAGCCCCAGCAGCAGAGCGTGGCGAACCTGGTGCACCAACTGCCGATACGGAGACACCCCACTGGTTGGGTCGATGCGAAACTCGATCATCTCAACACTATAACACTAGTCATCTAGCTATATAGAGACGTGAATGAGATGTCGTCCTTCTGAGCGTCAGTTCGTATGCCATGCGCTGGTCGGCGCAACAGCCGGAGACCGTTGGCGATGACGACGAGGCTGGCGCCCATGTCGGCGACCACAGCGATCCACAGTGATGCTGTACCCGCAAGCGTGAGGGCGAGGAAGACGGCCTTGACGCCAAGGGCGATGCTGATGTTCTGCCACAGCACGTGCGCCGTGTGGGCCGAGATGCGAATGGTCTCGGCGATCTTTCGCGGGTCGTCATCCATCAGGGCGATGTCGGCAGTCTCGATGGCGGTGTCGGTGCCCGCCGCACCCATCGCGATACCTACGTCTGCCTTCGCGAGCGCAGGCGCGTCGTTGACCCCGTCGCCGACCATCCCGACGGGCCCGGCCGTGGCGACGAGTTCGGTGACGATGCGCAGCTTGTCGTCGGGTAGCAGATCACCGCGGGCGTCGTCGATGCCGGCCCGGCGGGCGATGGCAGTGGCGGTTCGTTGGTTGTCGCCGGTCAGCATGATCGGGGTCACGCCCAGCGCTTTCAGATCGTCGACGGCCTGGCGGCTGTTGGCGCGCAGCGTGTCGGCCACCGCGAGTACGGCCATCGGGGCGGCGTTCATCAGCACGATCGCGGTCTTGGCTTCGTTCTCCAGCCGTTCCAGGATCTGTTCGAGGTCGGGGCCGCACATGCCGGTCTCTTCGACGAGGCGGTGGTTGCCGAGGGTGTACGTCGTGCCGGCGATGCTGGCCCGCACGCCGCGACCGGTGATCGCTTCGAACTCGGTGACCGCGTCGAGGGTGCCGCTATAGGCGGTGACGACAGCGTGTGCGACCGCGTGTTCAGAGACAGCTTCGATGGACGCGGCGATGCGCAGGATGACGTCGTCGGTGAGGTCGCCGAGATTGACCAGGTCGGTGAGCACCGGTGTGCCGTGGGTCAGGGTGCCGGTCTTGTCGAGGGCAACGGTGCGTAGCTTGCGGGCGTTCTCGAGGTGCACCCCGCCTTTGATCAGGATGCCCCGCCGCGCCGCGCCGCCGAGCCCGGACACGACCGTGACCGGGGTGGAGATGACGAGTGCGCACGGGCAGGCCAGCACCAGGAGCACCAGTGCGCGGTAGAACCAGTCGCGGAAGCTGCCGTGCCCGGTGATGACCGGCACCACGGCAACGACGATCGCCATCAAGAACACGGCAGGCGTGTACACAGCGGCGAAGCGATCGACGAACCGTTGCGCGGGGGCCTTGTCGGCTTGTGATTCCTGGATCGAACGGGCGATCCGGTCGAGCGTTCCTTCGCCCTTCGCAGCAGTGACGGTGACCTGCAGGGTTCCGCGCTCGTTGATGGTGCCGGCGAACACCGGGTCACCCGCGGTCTTGGCGACCGGGATCGATTCGCCGGTGACCGGCGCTTGATTCACCGAACTGGATCCAGACGCGACACGACCGTCCAAGGCGATGCGATCACCGGGCTTGACCAAGATGACCGCCTCCAAGGGCACCTCTGCGGTCGGAACAGCGACCCAGCGACCGTCGCGCCGCATGGTCGCTGTTTCGGGGGCGAGACCGACGAGTGACCGGACTGCGTTGCGGGCGCGTTCCAAGCTCAACGCTTCGATCAACTCGGCGACACCGAACAGCCAGATGACCACGGCTGCTTCGGGCCATTGCCCGATCGCGATCGCGCCGATGACGGCGACGCTCATCAACAAGCTCATCGTCATCCTCAGCGAGCGCAACGCCTGCAGCCCTTTGCGCAAGGTGTCGCGGCCACCGAGGGCGATCGCCCCCGACGCCAGGATCGCGACCAGAACCGACTGCTCGTGCGCACCCGCAATCACGGCGACTTCGGAGCCGACGGCGAGCAAACCCGCAACGACGCTGACGATGATCGATCGGCGAGACAAACTGCGGGTCAGCAGCGCACCCTGCGTCTCGACGACGACACTGGGCCGCATGCCCAGCTCGCGGATCGCGGCCTCGATCGGCTCGGGCGAGGCCAGATCGTGGCGGACGCGCACTCGCCGGGCAACCAGATCGAACTCCAAGGAGCGCACCCCGGCCAACGGTTTCAGCGCCGCCCGCAGGTCGTTCTCCTCGGTCGCGCAATCCAGTTCCTCGACCCGGTACGTCACCGTGCCCGCCGCCGAGGACCCCGCCGAGGACCCCGACAAAGGCGTCGCCATCGACGGCGCCACACAGCAGTCGTCGATCGCGGCGTCGGCCATGGGGTTCTCGGCGTGGTCGTGATCAGCCGACACGGCGACCACCTCGGGCGTCCGTGTCGTGAAGAGACGCGACCGCGCCGGTTGCCGGTGGCTGATGGCCGACATGGTCGGCCGAGACATCCAACAGCAGCCGAACATGCGCGTCGGCAAGTCGGTAGTGAATCCGACGGCCATCTCGCCGGGTGCGCACCACATCTGCAGCACGGAGCAGACGCAGCGCCTGGCTGACGACGTTCTCGGCCACGCCGGCCAGACGGGCCAGGTCGCACACGCACAGCTCGCCCGCCGCCAACAACGCATGCAGGATGGCCAGCCGCGTGGGATCACCGAGCAACCGAAACAGTTCGGCCGCTTCGACGTGCGCCTCGCGACCAGACACGCGGTCTGGCAGCGCGTCCAACGGTGCGAGGGGCTCGTCGCCACGCGACGGGCGAACATCGAGAATCATGATGGACGCCTTGGGGTGGGATGTCACAACGAACACATTATCTGTGCAGATGAACAGATGACGACCTGCGCGACAATCCAACACCGTTCCACAGATGGTTCGCCTCATGCGGCAATGGGTGGACAGATTTTTCGTCGATCGATGTCGATTCTGTCTGGAGCGTTCGTTGACATGTCAGCTGGCCGCAGAACGGCGGCAAAAGCTGAAAGGAACCACCATGTCCACCACGCTCACCGCCCTGTCGATCGTTCCCGACGTCGTGGCCGATGCCCCGACCGCGGCCAAACTGGTGCTCGTCTCACCGCTTCCGACTGAGCGAGATGTCCAATCCACACTGCCACGAAGAGATCCACCACGTTCATCGATCAACTCATCCGAAAGCGAGCAACAACATGACCCAGTACCTGATGTCCGTGTGGCATGACAACGACTACGTCGTCGACTTCGAGAGCGACGAGATGAAGCGAACCGTCGCCCAGGTCGACGCCTTCAACGAACAACTGACCGCCGCCGGCGCGTGGGTGTTCGCCGGCGGTCTCCACTCGGCGTCGTCGGCAACCGTGCTGAAAGCAGTGGACGGCGACGTGTCGATGACCGACGGTCCGTACGCCGAGACCAAGGAGCAGATGGGCGGCTTCTGGGTGATCGACGCCGCCGACCTCGACACCGCGCTCGAGTGGGCACGCAAGGCGACCATCGCCTGCGAGGGGCCTGTCGAGTTGCGTCCGTTCCAGGAGTGAGCGATGACCTCGCCTGCGTGTTCCGACGCGAGGCCGGTCGCTGCACCGCCACGCTGATCCGTGTGCTCGGCGACATCGACCTCGCCGAGGACGCGGTCGCCGAAGCATTCGCGATCGCCGCCGAGCGCTGGTCGATCGACGGCATCCCGCCGAATCCCGGCGGGTGGATCATGACCACCGCCCGCAACCGGGCCATCGATCGGCTGCGCCGCGAGTCGTCACGCACGACCAAGCAACGGGCTTCACACCACCTCTACACGATCGACCACGACACACGCATGGAGCCCGAGCCGACCCCCGATCTCGAACACCTCGAGCAATTCGTCGACGTCATCGCCGACGACCAACTGCGCCTCATGTTCCTGTGCTGCCACCCGGCCCTGTCCGCCGACGCCCAGGTCGCGCTGACACTCCGGTTGCTCGGCGGGCTGGACACCGCACAGATCGCCCGGGCCTTCCTGAACCCCGAACCCACCATGGCCCAGCGGATCGTTCGAGCCAAGCGCAAACTGCGCGACAACAACGCGTCGTATCGCATCCCGCAGGCCGCCGAGCTTCCAGACCGGCTTCGGTCGGTGCTGGCCACCATCTTCCTCATCTTCACCGAAGGCCACACGGCCAGTTCGGGGCCCAGCTTGACCCGCGTCGAACTGTCAGGCGAAGCCATGCGCATCGGTCGAGTGCTGGTTGACCTGATGCCCGATGAACCCGAGGCCGTGGGCCTGCTCGCACTCATGCTGCTGACCGATGCCCGCCGTCAGGCACGCACATCCAGCAACGGCGAGTTGGTGCGCCTGGCCGACCAGAACCGCGAGATGTGGGACCGCACCCTCATCGCAGAAGGTCACGCACTCGTTCGCGCGTGCCTGCGGCGCAACCAGCCCGGCCCGTATCAGATCCAAGCGGCGATCGCAGCCGTGCACGCTGACGCACCGAGTCACGCAACCACCGATTGGGCACAGATCGTGGCGCTCTACGACCAACTCTACGAACGCCAGCCCAACCCGGTCGTCGGGCTTGGTCGTGTGATCGCACATGCCGAACTGCACGGGCCCGATGCCGGTCTGGTCGACCTCGCCCGGTTCGACACGGGTCGGCTAGCGGACTACCAGCCCTTCCACGCCGCCCGGGCCGACCTGTTGATCCGCGCCGGGCGACGCGATGAGGCCATCGAGGCCTACGACCGGGCACTCGAACTCACCACCAATCCCACCGAACACGCGTTCCTCTCCCGACAGCGACGACTGGCCGACCGATCTCGGTCGTAGTGTTCCTGGGTGGTGCTCGATACGGAACGACTGACGCCCGCGATCGGCGCGACGGTGCTTGATCCTCGTGTGCCCGCAGCACTCGTCGAAGGCGACCATCCAGCGACGGTCGACGCAGTGCACGACCTGGGTGCGTTTCGGTCCTCGTCGTGGCTCGACGGTGGGCAGCAGGCACTCGACGAGGCCATTGCTCGGACGGGCGTAGCGGTACACCCGATCATCGCTCGTCTCCCCTTCACGGGGCGGCCGTACCTCAACGTCAGCGAGTCCTTCACCCGCTGGGTGATCGGCGCGTCGGCGCCCAGAGCGCGCGGTTGCTGACGATGTTGTTCGACATGATCAATCGGCCAGAGTTCCATGCCCGTCTTCGCTGGCGGGCCGGCACGCTCGCCATCTGGGACAACCGCGGCACGCAGCACT
>JANNFQ010000116.1:0-3603 GCA_031380045.1 Acidimicrobiaceae bacterium | reverse complement strand
TGATGCGGGCGGCAATGCGGAGGCCGGCGTGGCTTGTTGCTGCTGGTTCGAGGTGACCGAGACGATGTTGTTCAGTGACGAAGCCGGCGACGAGCTGATGACGTCGGCCACGCTGCCACTCGTCGCGCGAGGGTGCTGTCGCCGAGGGTGCTGCACCGAATGTGGCTGCCAGAGCCGTGGTCGCGTCTGCGTCGTCGCTCAGGTACATGTCGAGCGCCCGGCGGACGGTCTCGGCCATGGCGACGCCTTCGGCGTCGGCCAACTGGTCCACTTTTCTACGCTGCTCTTCGGTGAGGTACACCTGTGTCCGCGTTGATGACATACAGCAAGCGTATACAGCATGTACACCGTGGGGTAACGCCCGAGCCAGCGACTGCACCGCTCCGATCTGCCGCTCTACTCGGTGGACAGCGGCACACGGTTCGGGCATATGCATCTCCTCAACGGCAACCATCCGGCGCATATCAGGCGGTCGGGGGCAGTCAGCGATTCGCTTTCAACGGCCACTCGTTCGGAAGTACAGCGAAAACGCCTACGTCCTTGCGTTGCCCCGCCCATACGCCTTCGGAACGAAGCGTCCCCTCATAGGTGAAGCCGGCGCGGAGTGCGACCGCGGCCGAAGCCGCGTTCTCGGAATGGATCGTCAGGAAGACGCGAGCTGCTCCGAGCTTGAACAACCAACCCGTCATCAGCGTGACGGCGCGAGTCGCCAGCCCTCGTCCCCTTGCACCTGCCGCCAGCCAATAGCCGAACTGGGCTACGTCCGCGCTCGACCAGTGGTCGATGCCACACATGCCGACCGGCCCGCCCAAGGCTGCATCAACGATGGCGAAGGCGGTGCCCGTCGGATCACCCTCGACCTCGAATGCACGCCAGCTCTGCTCAATGCGTTCGATGACCGCGATTGCGTCAGTCACCGAGGCTGGCGCCGGGCCGTTGTAGCGCTCGATTGCCGGGTCCCTCGACGCTTCAGCCATGAAGGACGCATCCGAGAGGCTCCACGGTCGTAGTACGACCGTGGAGTCGGACAAAATGACCGGTGATCTCTCACCGCCGGGCTCCGTCCCGTCAGCTCGTTTGCCGACCACCGCAGATTCCGGATTCTCCGACTCGCCCATTCAGCTGACGATACGACCACCGGAGCGGCCGATGAGCACGTGGCGGAGGTGGACGGGAATCGAACCCGCCGGACGAGGATCGCTCGTCCCAACCGCTTTGAAGGCGGCGGAGCCCACCAGGTACCCGGACACCTCCGCGCACGAATCTACAGGAGTCGTCGATCGCGACCTCGCCCGGCCCGAGACCGATCGCGGGTCGCTCACTAGGTTGGCCTGATGTCCGCGCCTGTGCTGTTCTGCTCGTCGGTCGTGTGGTCGAAGTACGCCGCCCAGATACGGGCTGCATCGCCGGGCATCCAGGTGGTCACGTTCCGCACTGGCGATCGGGTGAGTGACGAAGACGCCTCACGCATCACGATCGGGTTCTCGTCGGACGACCTGTACCCCGATGGGCTGCCCGCCTTCTTCAAGGTGTGCCTGGACTCGCCGTCACTGCAGTGGATTCAGGTGTTCAACGCCGGCATCGACCATCCTGTGTTCGCGATGATGCGCAGCAAGGGCCTGCGGCTGACGACCGGTTCGGGCACCTCGGCCATCCCGATCGCACAGCATGTCGTCATGTGCCTGCTGGCCTTGGCCCGCGACCTACCCGGTTCGATCGTGGATCAACACCGACGCGAATGGCGACCGCGCCAGATCGGCGACGTCGAGGAACGAGTCGTGGGCGTTTTGGGCATGGGCCCGATCGGTGCCGAAGCAGCGCGGTTGGCCGGCCATCTGGGCATGCGCGCCATCGGCATGCGTCGAATCGTCAGCGGATACGAACCGTGCGAGACCTGGACGTTCGATCGGCTGGACGAATTGCTGGGTGTGGTCGACGATCTGGTGTTGGCGCTGCCCCTCACCACCGAAACGCGACAACTGATCGGCGCACGAGAGTTGGCACTGCTGCGGCCCGGTGCTCGATTGGTGAACGTCGGACGTGGCGACCTGATCGATGAATCGGCGATGATCGCGGCGCTGCAATCGGGACAGCTGGGTGGTGCCGGCCTTGATGTCTTCGCAACCGAGCCGCTACCAACGGACAACCCGCTGTGGAACCTGCCGAACGTGATCATCACGCCCCACACCTCAGGCGATTCACCGCTGGCAACACGACGGGTGAACGAGCTGTTCATCGACAACCTGCGCCGTTGGCATGGTGGCGAACCCCTGCTGCACGAAGTCGGCTGAACAGGGTCGGCTGAGGGGGGCGGCTGAGGGGGATCGGCGACGACGTCGCCATCAACGTTGTCGTGCGGCACCGCCCTCGATAGGTTTCGTCTCAGTCCTGCCTTGCGCCCTCCGGCGCCGCTCGCCACCAACGTGGCCCCGGTTCCCCGAAGCGCGGAGGCACGTATGTACACACTCTGTTGGTCACCCAAGGGTGGCTCGGGAACCACGGTGGTCGCCGCAGCGCTGGCAATCGTGGCTTCTCGAAACGGCCCCACCATGCTCGTCGACCTCGGCGGCGACAGCGCTGCCGCGCTCGGCACCGTCATGCCAGAGGGGCCTGGCGTCGGTGAATGGCTCGCTACGTCGGCGGCACCCGCCGACCGCCTGTGGCAGCTCGCCCATCAGTGCGGGCCCGATCTGCAGTTGATCCATCCGGGGGTCCTGCCCGCAGGCGCCGAATTCACCGAGCTCGCGGCCGAGCGGCTTGCCGCGGCAGCAGCGGCCGCGTCGCAGCACGTCATCATCGACGCCGGTCCCAGGCATCCCGCCGACGTCCTGCATCGGTGCGCCGAACGGTCGCTGTTGGTCATCCGCCCGTGCTACCTGGCGCTTCGACGCGCAGTCGCCATCGGTCCCGACGCATCCGGGGTGATCGTCGTCACCGAACCGGGTCGCTGCCTGTCCAAGCTGGACATCGAACGTGCCCTGGGGCTGGACGTCGTTGCCGAACTGCCGTGGGATCCGGGCGTGGCCCGGGCTGTCGATGCCGGGCTGCTGCTCGCGCGCCTCCCGACATCCATCGCGCGTCCTTTGGAACGCATGAGTTCGCGCCACCATCCGGCCGCTGCTCACGCGGCGCTGCAGCAATGACTGCCACCGTGTACGGCCTGGGTCCACTGGAACGATGGCTGGATGACGACGATGTCAGTGAGGTGCTGGTGAACGCAGGCACCGAGGTGTGGGTCGAGCGACACGTCGGCCCACCCGGCCCGCAATACGTCGGCCGGTTGGCGCCCGGCGCCATCGACGCAATCATCGAGCACATCCTGCGGCCGGTCGGTCGCCGCCTCGACCGTTCATCGCCCGTTGTCGATGCCAGGCTGGCCGACGGATCACGTGTCTGCGCCGTGCTACCGCCCGTGTCGCTCGACGGTCCGTGCCTGGCCGTGCGCAAGTTCGGCCGCCATCAGATCGACCTCCACCAATTCGCAGCACCACCGGTCGAGGCGATGCTGCGCGACATCGTGCGGCATCGCTGCAACACCGTGGTCAGTGGCGCGACGTCGTCGGGCAAGACCACCCTGCTGAATGCCCTCGCCGCAGCAATCGA
>JANNFQ010000113.1:0-2578 GCA_031380045.1 Acidimicrobiaceae bacterium | reverse complement strand
CCCCGGCCCCCGCTCCAGAAGCCCCCGCGGCCCCGGTAGCCGCTGCACCCGCCCCGGCCGCACCCGCGCCGGCGCCAGCAGCCGCACCCGCCACTGTGCCGGCCGCAGCTCCGGTGGTGACATCGGGCGATCGCGACACTTCGGTGAAGCTGAGCAAGATCCGCAAGCTCACCGGCAGCCACATGGTGATGAGCAAGAGCGTCAGCCCGCATGCGTTCAGCGTGGTCGAGGTCGACTACGCCAACGTCGATGCCACTCGCGCGTCGGTCAAGTCGCAGTGGAAGGCCAGCGAAGGGTTCAGCCTGACGTACCTGCCGTTCATCACTCGCGCCATCGTTGACGCGCTGGCAGAGTTCCCCCACCTGAACGCCAGCGTCGCCGAGAACGAGCTCATCGTGCACAACTTCGTCGACATCGGCATTGCGGTGGATCTTGACTACGAGGGTCTGCTGGTTCCTGTGGTGCGCTCGGCCGAGTCGAAGCGGTTGCGCGCCATCGCCAAGGAGATCAACGATCTGGCCACCCGTGCCCGCACCCGCAAGCTGGGTCCCGACGAGATCTCGGGTGGCACCTTCACCATCTCGAACAACGGCTCGGCGGGCAGCGTGCTGACCATGGCGATCATCAACCAGCCACAGGTCGCGATCATGTCGACCGATGCCATCGTGCGCAAGCCGGTGGTCGTCGCCATGCCAGGTGGCGACGAGGCCATCGCCATCCACCCCGTGGGCAACCTGGCCATGACGTGGGATCATCGCGCCTTCGATGGTGCGTATGCGGCGGGCTTCCTCGTTCGGGTGAAGGAGATTCTCGAGACCCGTGACTGGAACTCCGAGCTCTGACGGTCGCGTCGCGACCGACCACGCGTTGCCCTCGCCATTGCGCGTGCGGTGGCTGGGCACTGTGCCCTATCGCGAGGCGCTCGCGCTGCAGCAAGCGTTGTTCACGAACGGTCGTCAGCAGCATCTGCTGCTGCTGGAACACCCGCATGTGTTCACGCACGGACCGCGTACGGACCTGAGCCGCAACGTGCTGGTGTCGCCCGCCGACGTGGGCGCCGAGCTCGTCGCGGTGAAACGTGGTGGCGACGTCACGTATCACGGCCCGGGCCAACTGGTGGGGTACCCCATCGTCAACGTGCCGAACGCCTTGGGCGCGGCAGATCACGTGTGCGCGGTGCAACGCGTGCTGGTTCGCAGCCTGCTGGAGCTGGGTCTGCCCGCGGTCGGGTGTCTGCCCGATTACCCGGGTGTGTGGGTCGATCCGGAAGCCTCCGAGCCGCGCAAGATCGCGGCGATCGGCGTACGCCTGGCACGAGGCCGCACGATGCACGGGTTCGCCCTGAACATCGCCACCGACATGCGGTACATGCGCGAGTACATCATCCCATGCGGCATCGCCGATCGGCCGGTGACGTCGTTGGCCGAAGAAGGCATCCGCGTGTCGATCAGCGATGTCGTCGATGTGATCGCCCGCCAGGCTGCGCTCGAATGGGGCTGTTCGGGGCACGTTGCCCAGGGCCAGCAACGGGCCTCGGTCGAACGCCAGGACGTTGCGTGGCGCCATCGTCCCGACGATCTGTCGGTGTTCTCGCGTGGTGGCGGGGCGGGTACCCCGGTGCGCACCGCAGCCGACCACGGCGTCGCCGATCCGATGCCCGTCGCCGACACGATTCGCATGGTCAACCGGCTGCAGCAGGCCGGCGTGCAGGGTGGCCTGACCATTGCCACCCGCAAGCCCGAGTGGCTGCGCCCCAAGGTGGTGCACGGGCCCGAGGTGCTGGCCCTGAAGCACACGATTCGCGATCTCGGTCTGATCACCGTGTGCGAGGAAGCCGGCTGCCCCAACGTGAGCGACTGCTGGGCCGATGGCACGGCCACGTTCATGGTGCTGGGCGAGCGATGCACCCGCGCCTGCGGTTTCTGCCTGGTCGACACCCGCAAGCCCGACGGTGTCGACGCCGACGAACCGGCGCGCGTCGCCAAAGCGGTGGAACGGATGGGCCTTCAGCACACCGTGCTCACCATGGTGGCACGCGACGATCTGGCCGACGGCGGCATGGCGCACGTGGCCGCGTGCGTCGCCGCGATCCGCGAACGCCGGCCCGGCACGCGCATCGAGACGTTGGTGTCCGACGCGAAGGGTTCGGCCGTGTCGCTGCAACTGCTGTTCGACGCCCGCCCCGACGTGTTCAATCACAACGTCGAGACAGTGGCCCGCCTGCAGCGAGCGGTGCGCCCCTCGGCGGGCTATGCGCGCAGCCTGGGTGTGCTGGCGATGGCCAAGCAGGCTGGCTTGATCGTGAAGTCGGGGCTGATCGTGGGCATGGGCGAGACACCCGATGAGATCGAGGGGTGCCTGGCCGATCTGGCATCGATCGGCGTCGACATCGTCACCATCGGCCAGTATCTGCGACCCACTTCGCATCACCTGCCGGTCGCACGCTGGGTGCATCCGCACGAGTTCACCCAGTGGGCCGCATCGGGCCAGCTCATGGGTATAGGGCACGTCGAGGCCAGCCCATTGACGCGATCCAGCTACCACGCTCGTCAATCGGCGGATGCCGTCGTGCCGGTGT
>JANNFQ010000093.1:0-2803 GCA_031380045.1 Acidimicrobiaceae bacterium | reverse complement strand
CGTGCGTTCAGGCAACCAACACCGGACAATCTCGACAGGAATCTCACCCAAGGTGATCGGTCGTCCGCTGAGAGTAATAAGATGTACTACCCACCATCCCCCAGTCGGGTGATAGCGAGACCCCCTATCTACGGCCCCCCTAAATGAGTTATGCGATACTTCCATGCGACGCCCGGATTCGTCATTGTGATGCACGTCCGAGCGGAGGCTCGGGGGCGTGAGCCTGATGGCGGCGGATCAACAGCAGGAGCAACATGTGATGGCGGGCGGATACAGCACGACGGCGATGGCACCCGACGATTTCGTCGATGGAAACTCAGCGCTCTTCCAGCGACGACGCGAGCTGCAACAGCAGTTGGCAGAACTGGACCACGCGATCGCCGGCAACCGGGCGGCCTACCGCCTGCGCCGGTCGATCGAAGATGTCACGGCCGAGATCGTGCAGTTCAACCTGGGATTGGTCCGCAGCTACTGCAAGCGCTTCACCGCCAACTCGACCCGCGACGACTCGGCCGATTTCGAGGCAGCCGGCCTGCTGGGCCTGATGCGGGCCATCGACAGCTTCGACCCCGAGCAGGGTCGATTCGGCCAATGGGCCTTCAAGCCCATCCAACGCGAGGTGCTGCGGGCCGTGCGCGACGCCGATCACCCCAACGTGAACCTCGGTGACTTCGAGCGCCGCCCCGAGATCTTGCGAGCCTTCCGCCACTTGCAGGGCGAGGACGATCGCTACAACCCCTCGCACGCCGAGGTCGCCACCGTGGTCGGTGCCACCATCGATCAGGTGCGTCGGGTGTTGGTGCCACCGAAGCTCGAGTCGGTCGATCAGAGCGCCGGCGACCACAACGACGTCACGTTGGGCGACACGATCGAGAGCACAACACCCGGGCCCGAGACCGTCGTCGTGTCCAGCATGATGCTGTCGGCACTGCGCACCCACGGTCTGGCCGCGCTGGACCCCCGCGAGTTGTTCGTGATCGTCCGCCGGTTCGGCCTCGACGGCGAGCCGCCCGAGAAGTTGGCCGGCATCGGCGAGACACTCGGGCTGTCGCGTGAAGCGGTTCGCCAGATCGAGGCCAAGGCAGTGGCCAAGATCCAGCACCCGATGGTCCTGCGCAAGATCCAACGCCACGGCCGCGGCTGACGCAAGGCTGAGATCGGCGCACGCCCGTTCGCGGTGCCGGAGGCAGTTGCCAGCACCGCGAGCGAGAGCGAGCCAACGCGAGACCTGTTCGCGAATGGAGGGAGCAGGCGAAGCGAAGCGGAGCCCAGTCCCGACCACCAGAACGGGCCCGCCTAGGACCACCCGACGGGGGACGTCACATCACCCGCGGTGGTTGCAGAATCGCCCTCGATCACCCGGTCTTCCCGGGTGGCCGACCGGACGGTCTTCCTCGGAGGGCCACACGGATCGTGGCCCGTGGAAAGTCACGGAGGAAGCCATGTCCACGAGGACGATCGAGTCGCGCCCAGCGCTGGTCAACACAGCGCGACCAGCAATCACCAAGGCGATCAAGAAGCCACTGTCGATCGAGGTCGCCAATCCCTGGCGTGGGCGCCAGACCCCGTCCACCGCCGAGGAGGAGCACGATTTGGTCAGCGATCTGGAGGTGCTGTGCGGCGACGGAGCAGTCGACGAGTTCGAACGACGCGATGTGACCTTGCTGATCACCGCGCTGCGCGGCGGGCTGACGCTGGACGAACTGCTGGCGCAAGCGCCCGGCGCCCGGCCGCACCGACTGCTGGCCGCGCACCGCGAACTGGACGGCCGCCGCCTGCTGGCCGAGCATGCCTGGCGCACCATTGCCATCGACCCGATTCCCGAGACCTTCGCGACCTTCGCACCGTGCGCAGCCGAACTGTTGCCGGCAGTGATCAGCCACTTGAGCGGCTACCAGCACCACGCCGCTCGTCTGGCGCATGCCATCGGCGACGCCGCCGAACAGGTCAACCGCACCACCCGACGAGTACTGGTGCTGGAGCGCCGCTTGGCCGAGTCGGTGCGCGACCCCGAGCGTGCCCGTGAACTGGGGACGTTGCTGTACGACGTCTACGGCAACGGCGCGTGGAGCCTGCCGACCTTCCTGCCACCACGGGTCGGCACGCTGGTACCGCTGCGCCTGGGCGCGCTGCTGGGCGACGATGTCACCGCCAGTCGCCGAGCCAGCTGATCGGCCGGCCGGTCAGCAGTACGGTCAGCCAACTGCTCGCAGCGACCTCGCGGACGCCCGCAGTGGCAGACGAGTACGCTGCACGAGATGGCATTGCCCGCCCTGTGTCGATGAGCAATGACGACCACTCCACGGTCGACGATTGGGTTCACCTGCCGCCGGCCGAGCTGATCGCCAGCGTCGCCATCGCGCCCGCGCCCGAGATCGCGCTGGCGTCGCTGCGGCCGGTGGTCACGCAGATCCGCGACCATGATGGGCAGCTGGTCGACTGGGCGATCGATGTGACGTCGCTGCTGGAACAGGACCCCGATTCGGCGCTGCTGGGCGAGTATCGGGCGTGGCGGCACACGTGGCGACGCGAGTTCTCGATCGGGCCGATCTCGAACATCATCACCCTCCTCGACGAATCGGCGACCATCGAGTACGACGACCAGCGACGCCTGGACGCGCTGCTGCAGCACGTGATCGCAGCCGACGGCGCCACGGTCGCCGTCGCACCGCAGGCTGCCGAGGCTGTCATCGACGACCTCCAGAGCGTGCGATTGGCGCTGTCGGTCGACGAGCGACTGGGGACCGGCTTGGTCGACGACATGCCCGCCAGCACCCGCAGCGTGGGCCTGGCGCGCACATGG